>DATENQ010000071.1:0-9904 GCA_035275005.1 Pyrinomonadaceae bacterium
GGTACGGATCTCGATCCGACGCCGAACACGATGACGATCAACGTAACGGCCGTCAACGATCCACCTTCGTTCACGATTGCTGCCAATCCACCGACAGTTAATCAGGACGCTGGACCGCAGACCGTCCTTAACTTCGCAACCAACATTTCCGCGGGTGCAGCAAACGAGTCTGGTCAGACATTGACCTTCAACGTTAGCCCGAATGGAACAACCGGCACGTTATCGTTCTCATCCGCACCTGCAATCGATGCGACCACGGGAACGCTGACTTACACGGCTAATAACGGCACCACCGGCACGGCTACCTTCAACGTGACCTTGAGTGACAACGGCAGCAACACTCCGCCTAACTCGAACACGTCGGGAGTGCAGATGTTCACGATTACGGTGATCGCACCCAATGCAACTCCGGTGGTGACCACCACAGCAGGCAATCTCGCTTACACGGAGAATGCCGGCGCCGTGGTGATTGATCCAACCCTGACGGTGACCGACGCCGACAGTGCAGACCTGACAGGAGCGACGGTATCGATTACGGCCGGCTTCGTGAGTGCTCAGGACACGCTGGCGTTCACAAACCAACTCGGAATCACCGGCAACTACAACAGTGGCAGCGGCGTGCTGACACTGACCGGTACGACAACAGTAGCCAACTACCAGACGGCGTTGCGTACCGTTACGTATGCCAACAGCAGCGACAACCCAACGGCGTCGCGAACGATTCAGTTCTCAGTAACTGATGGCTTCACTATCGGGTCGGCAACTCGTGGCATCGATATCACTGCTGTGAACGATGCACCAGTCAACACCGTACCTGCTGCCCAAACCACGACCGAAGACACGCCGAAAGTATTCTCGAATGGCAACGGAAATCAGATTTCCGTCGCTGACGTCGACCTCGGCGCAAATCCGATCAAGATAACGTTAACGGCAACGAATGGCACGATAAGCCTCAGTACGACGGCTGGACTAACATTCACACCTCCTGCTGACGGCACTGACGACACCACAATGGTCTTCACCGGCACCCTGGCAGCTGTGAATACAGCGCTTAACGGTCTGTCATTCAACCCAACGGCAGGCTTCAGCGGCGCGGCTTCACTCCAGATCGTTTCAGACGATCAGGGCTTCACGGGAACGGGCGGCCCGTTGACTGATACAGACTCCGTCAACATCACCGTCAACGCGGTTAACGATCTTCCGGCGGGAACTGACAACACGGTGAGCACGGCTGAGGACACCGCTTACACGTTTACGGCGGCTGACTTTGGTTTCACCGATCCAAACGATACGCCACCGAATACGCTGCTGGCGGTGAAGATCACCACGCTGCCGGCTCTCGGAACGTTGACGAATAACAACGTCCCAGTCAACGCCGGTGACTTTATACCGGTCGCCAACATTAACGGCGGTCTGCTCAAGTTCACGCCGGCTGCCGATGGCAACGGCACTCCATACACGACCTTCACCTTCCAGGTGCAGGACAACGGCGGTGGCTCAGATTTGGATCCGACGCCGAACACGATGACCATCAACGTGACCGCCGTGAACGATGCACCGGTGAACACGGTGCCTGGTCCACAGACAACGTCCGAAGACACGCCGAAAGTATTCTCGAGTGGCAACGGAAATCAGATTTCCGTCGCTGACGTCGACCTCGGCGCAAATCCGATCAAGATCACGTTGACGGCAACGAATGGCACGATAAGCCTCAGTACGACGGCTGGACTAACGTTCACACCTCCTGCTGACGGCACTGACGACGCCACAATGGTCTTCACCGGAACCCTGTCAGCTGTGAATACAGCGCTTAACGGTCTGTCATTCAACCCGACGGCGGACTTCACCGGTGCGGCCTCGCTCCAGATCATCTCTGACGATCAGGGCAACACGGGAAGCGGTGGCGCCAAGACTGATACTGACAGCGTCAACATCACGGTCAACGGTGCGAACGATGCTCCATTGGTGACCGCCACAGCCGGCAATCTCTCGTACACGGAAAACCAGGCAGCGACAGCTATCGATCCTGGTCTGACGGTTACAGACGCCGACAACACAAACCTGACCGGAGCGACGGTAGCAATTACCGGAAACTTCGCGGGTAGTGAGGACATACTGGCGTTCACGAACCAAAACGGCATCACTGGTATTTACAACGGCGGCACCGGTGTACTGACATTAACCGGTACCACTACAGTTGCTAACTACCAGACGGCGCTGCGTTCAGTGACGTATGCAAACAACAGCGAGAACCCGTCAACTGCCACACGCACGGTGACCTTTACCGTGAATGACGGCACGACCACTGGCTCAGCCACTCGTGGCATTGCGGTTACGTCCGTTAACGACGCGCCGATCAACACAGTGCCTGCTGGTCCGCTGAGCACGTTCCCGAACACACCGTTTGTGTTCTCGGGCGGTAACACAATCTCGGTTATGGATCTGGATGCCGGAGCAAACGCCATCCAGGTAACGCTCACCGCCACCAACGGTACGTTGACACTCAGCGGCACTTCCGGCTTGAGCTTCAGCTTTACCGATGCCAACGGTATGGGTGCAGGTGACGGTACGGCCGATGCCACTATGACTTTCCGTGGCACGCTGACGAACGTCAATGCGGCGCTGAACGGCATGACCTTCACGCCGACGGCCGCGTTCACCGGTACGGCCGTAGTGACCATCACGTCCAACGACCTCGGCAACACGGGTACGGGAGGACCGCTCACGGATACAGATAGCGTGAACATTCAGGTCGCGCAAAATGTAAGTGTGAGCGTCCAGGATGCGAGTGTTCTTGAGCCTTCGTCAGGTTCAGTCAATATGATCTTCACGGTCACGTTGAGTGCGCCGGCGCCTGCTGGTGGGGCGACGGTGGGCTTCGCCACTCAATCCAATGGATCTGCGACACCGGGTCAGGACTACACGACGACGTTAGGAACAGTCAGCTTCGCAGCAGGCGAACAGTTCAAGACGATCAACGTGCCGGTGCTGTCTGATAACAAGAAGAATGAGGGCAATGAGACGTTCCTGGTTGTGCTAAACAATCCGGGGGCGAACCTTACCATCGCTGATGGAACTGCCACTGGCACGATCATCGAAACCAATACAGCGGGCACGATACTAATCAGTGAACTGCGCACGAGTGGACCTGCCGGTGCGGGCGACGACTTCGTCGAGATCCTTAACAACTCGGCTGCGTCCATCACCGTCAATGGCACAGGTGGCGGCTATGGCTTGTTCAAGATGGGCGCTACCTGCGGTGACACGCCGGTTCTCATCGGTGTCATTCCGAATGGCACTGTGATTCCGGCGCGCGGACACTTCCTGTTCACTGGCTCCGCTTACAGTCTCGCCGACTACGGCGGTACTGCAGCGGCGGCTGGTGATGTAACGCTAACGTCCGACATCGAGAGTGACCGTAACGTTGCCATCTTCAGTACGGCGTCGCTCGGCGGTATATCGACGGCTAACCGTCTTGATGCTGTAGGCTTCGGTCCCAACACAGGCGGCACGTGCGATCTGTTCCGCGAAGGAACTACGTTGATACCGACCGCCGGTAGTGTCCTCGAATACACTTACTTCCGTGACGAGTGTGGCAAGAAGGGCACTCCGTCGACGTTTGGTGTTTGTCCGACCGGTGGTTTCACTCAGGATTCGAACATCAACCGCGACGACTTCGTCTGGGTCGATACAACGGCGGCCAACACGCCTGCGGGTCGGCGATTGGGAGCTCCGGGTCCACAGAATCTCGGTAGTCCGCGAATGCAAATAACCACCGAGACTCTAACAGCGAACACCCAAATCCTGGCGGCGCTCCTCGATTCAACGAAGGGCAATGCGGGAACTCCGAATCGCGTCCGCGACACTACGGCGATTGGGCCGAACGCAGCCCAGGGCACGATGTCCATTAGACGTCGCTTCCAGAACAACACGGGCGCGCCGGTTACCCGGTTGCGCATCCGCGTGGTGGATATCAGTACCGCTTTTGTATCGGGAGGCATTGCCGATCTGAGGGTGCTGAGTTCAAGCAACATCACAGTCAGTGTGAACGATTCGGCCACGTGTACGGCGGCGGGCTTTGCCTCAACGCCTTGCAACGTGACCGTACGTGGCACGACGCTGGAGACACCGCCTGGCCAACCTTCAGGTGGAGGTTTCAACAGCAGCCTGTCGGCAACCACTATAACCCTGGGAACGCCGTTGGCTCCGGGAGCGAGCATCAACCTGCAAATGCTGTTGGGTGTGCAGGACACCGGCTCGTTCAAGTTCTTCTTCAACGTCGAAGCGTTGCCGTAACCCGGTATAGCTGAGACGACAACTAAAAGCCTGGGGCCACAAAGCCCCAGGCTTTAATTTTTTTGCCGCGGATGAAACGCGGATTGTATGTGCGGATTAACCCTTGACGGTGAGTGGTTGTGGTTCCGGATCGGAACGGTGTCCGCGCGCCGAGTCAATGAGAGCGGGTGATGGAGGTGGGTTGGCCACCAGCACCTCGAGCGCAGCGTCGATCACTTCTGCAATTCCCGATACAAACACGATCTGCAATTCGTTTCTGACGTCTTCGGGAATGTCGTCAATGTCGGCCTCGTTGCGGCTCGGCAAGATGATTCGCCGGATTCCTGCCCGGTGCGCCGCGAGCACTTTCTCCTTCACGCCGCCAATCGGAAACACGAGACCTGAAAGCGTGATCTCGCCGGTCATCGCCGTGTCAGGTCTGACGCGTCGGCCGGTATATAACGAGGCCAGCGCTGAGGTGATCGTCACGCCCGCGCTCGGTCCATCCTTTGGAATGGCTCCCGCGGGCACGTGCAGGTGAACGCCGAAGTCTTTGAAGATCTCAGGCTCAATGCCAAACTCCGCGGCATGTGACCATAAGTACGACTGCGCCGCACGCGCCGACTCCTGCATCACTTCGCCGAGCTGTCCGGTGATCGTCAGTCCACGACCACCCGGCAACAACGTCGCTTCGATAAACAGGACCTCGCCGCCCATCTCGGTCCACGCCATTCCCGTCGCGACACCTGCGGGCAATTCCTTGCGTGCCTGTTCGGGGTAGAAGCGCGGCGACCCAAGATACTCACGAACGTCAGCAGCAGTGACGGTTACCGTTTCAGCCTGAGCCTGCGCAATCTTCAGCGCTACTTTTCGCGCGATGCTGCCGATGTTTCGTTCCATTTGGCGCACACCTGCCTCGCGTGTGTAGCGCGACGCAATCAACTCGATTGTGTCGTCGGCAATCTTCAGTTGCGCATTGTTAAGTCCGTTCTCGGTAATCTGTCGCGGTATCAGATAGCGTTTAGCAATCTCGAGCTTTTCACGATCGCTATAGCCTGCCAGCGCAATAATCTCCATGCGGTCGCGCAGTGGAGCAGGAATCGGACCGAGCTGGTTGGCGGTCGCTATAAAAAACACCTTCGACAGATCAAACGGCAGATCGAGATAGTGATCGCGGAACGAGTTGTTCTGCTGGGGATCGAGAATCTCGAGCAGTGCGGCAGACGGATCTCCGCGATAGTCGTTACCGAGCTTATCGATCTCGTCCAGCATCAGCACCGGGTTATTAACTCCGGCGCGCCTTATCGACTGCACGATTCGTCCCGGCATGGCGCCGATGTACGTACGCCGGTGTCCACGCAACTCAGCTTCGTCGCGCACGCCGCCCAGCGACATTCGTTCAAACTGCCGGCCCAACGCGCGCGCGATTGATCGCCCGAGCGAAGTCTTGCCGACTCCCGGCGGACCGACAAACAGCACTATCGGGCTCTTCGTGTCAGGTCGCAGTTTTATAACCGCCAGAAACTCGAGAATTCGTTCCTTAACGTCTTCGAGCCCGTAGTGATCTTCGTCGAGAATGCGACGCGCTTCCGCCAGCTCGAGCTTGTCTTCCGACGACTTCAGCCACGGCAACTCCAAAATAAACTCGAGATAGGTGCGAATGACGTGGTAGTCAGGCGCAGCGGGGGGCAGACGCTGTAAACGCTTCAACTCACGATCTGCTTCCGCGCGCACATCTTCCGGTAGCTCTGCTTTCTCGAGTCGCTCCCGCAGTAACTCGGTTTCGGCAGCTTCGCCCGTCTCGTCTTCGCCCAGTTCCTTCTGAATCGCGCGCATCTGCTGGCGCAAAACGTAGTCGCGCTGGGCCTTGTCCATTTCCACCTGCGCTTCCGAAGCGATTTTGGAACGCAGTTGCAGTATTTCCACTTCGCGAGTGAGATTTGAGTGCGCCAGGCGCACGAGCTCGTCGGCAGTATTCGCTTCGAGCATCTTCTGTTCTTCCTCGACACCGAGGTTGAGGATCGAAGCGAGGAAATAAGATAGTCGGACCGCATCGACCTGACCGAGCACGGCGATCCGTACTTCGGGCGGCACGTTTGGCAGTAATGCCAAAGCTTCCGTAATCATCTGCTGGAGATTGCGTTTAGTCGCCTCGACCTGCTCCGCATCGACAACGCGCGGCTCAGGCAGGATCTCAACCTCGGCGCGCATGTGCGGATCTTCCTGGTTCCACTTCCGCACTCGAAGGCGTTCAGTGCCCTGCACGATGATGCGCATGCCGTTGTCGGTCCGGTCCATGCGCTTGATCATCACTAGCGTGCCGACTTCGTACAGGTCGTCGGCTTTAGCATCTGTATCGTCGGACCGGTCGGGACGGACAGTTATGCAGGCGAGCAGTTTTTCCGGAGTTGCGAGTGCTGCTTCAAGAGCGGCGACCGAGCGCGGTCGTCCGATACCCAAAGGCACAACAGTTTCCGGAAACACCGTCAGGTTTTGCAGCGCCAGCACGGCGACGTCGAATGGCTGTCCCGTGCTTTGCGCGGAGAACCGCAAACCCTCGCTTGCCGGCGTTTGTTCGGCAGCGGGTGTTTCGGGAACTGGAGGCGGCGCGTTTTGCGAAGATTCCGGCATGGTTAATCCTGTTGCTGCTATTAATCTTGTTCTCGGCGCACGTCGATAATTAAAAACCCATCCTGGTAATCCCGGCGTATCGACGCTTTTTCAATCGGCGCCGGAAACTGGATGGACTTCTCAAAACGGCTGTAGGTAATTTCCATCTGATGGTAAACGCAACCATCGTGAATATGTGTGTCGCGCCGGCAGCCACGAACAGTCAGCAGCGAGTCGCGCAGCTCGATCTCCAGCTCGTCAGAGCAGACGCCGGCCAGGTCCACCTTCACGATCCAGCCCTTCGCGGTTTTATAAACATCCGCGGCTGGATTCCAGAGGCGACCAGACGGTACCACCCGCCGATCCGTTCGGATCAGTGAGAACTCATGTTCGATGTCTCGCATGGCAAGAGAATAAGATTAATTTTGAATTTTAGCCACAGATAGACACGGATTACACAGATCTGATCTGTGATATCCGTGTAAATCCATGGCTAAAAATCTATCCGAAAAGCCGATTCCAGAACGAAGAGCCCTTCGAGATGTCCTCGAGAGCCTCCGCCAATTCGCGATCCTGCCGCGTTTCAATCGCCAGGTCGGCCATTGAGATGTTTCCGACAAGGTAACCATTGTCGTTAGTCACTGGAATGCGCCGCACCTGTTTGTCGCCCATCTTCCGGATCACGTCAACTACGCGATCGTTCGGTTTCGCGGTGTAAATATCGACCGACATGATGTCTTCCGAACGAACACTCGCGCAGTCCTTGTTGTCGGCAACAGCACGAATGACGATGTCGCGGTCAGTGATTAAGCCGATTAATTTGCCACGCGCGTAATTACGGCCTTCATAATTGCGATCGGGGTTCTCAGTTCTGCCGTTACCCGCGGGAACGTCATACTCGACCACCGGAATCACGCCCACGTCTTCCTGTTTCATCATGCGCGCGACTTCAACTAGCGTTGTGTCGCGTGTTGCGACGATAAGGTCGCGAGTCATGATGTCGCGGCAACGCAACCGCGAACGCTCCGAGCTGTACTGCTCTCGACCTCGCCATCTGCCACCGGAAATGTCTCCGCGCAAGTCGTCAAGGGTACTGCGCCTGCTGTCGTCACGAAAACGCTCGCCACGATTCTCGGCGTAACGTGGTTCGTCGTAGTCGTACTCCGCGCGCTCACCAAATCTGCCGCTGTTGTATTCGGATCGCCGTTCAGCGTCGAATTGACGACCGCCTCGGTATGGTTCGTCGTAAGCGCCAAAGTTTTCGCGTCTCATGCGATCTTCGCGCCGGTAATAATCCCTCTCTTCATCCTGGTCGTTTCTGTATCTGGCCATTGCTTCCCTCCTTCGGTTTGACCACAGATCTCCGAGGGATCTGCGGCTCTATAAATTAGTTTCCACTTCCGCAATCACTTGTACTCTCGAACTTATTTCCAGCGAGCCGACCTCGATCGGCGTCGCTGCAGCGCTTTTCGCCAGGAAATTTTCTGTTTGGTAAACAGGCACTGGCGGCCGCTGCTGAAATCCTTCCTCCTGAACTTCCACGATTCGCACTACTCGCCCGCCCAACGCCTGCGCGATCACCTGCGCCTTGCTCATGGCCTCGCGTGTAGCTTCACCCAACGCTCGATCGCGCGCCGGACGATCCTGTCGCAACGTGAACGAGATACCCGACACGTCGTTTGAACCAGCTTGCGCCGCGGCATCGATCACGCTTCCTATTTTGGTCAAATCACTCAGCGTGACGGTAACCATGTTGCGCGCTTCGTAACCGGAGATCGTCGGTGGCTGGCCTTCTTTATAAACACGCTGCGGTTGCAGGCTGTAGCCACTGGTTTTCACTTCGGCGCCGGTGCCGGCAACGGTTTTCAATACACGCACGACTTCGTCGCTCTTCGCTGCGTTCTCCTGTTGGGCGGTGATCGCACTGCGGTTTTGAGTGACTACTCCAATCGTCACGATTGCAGTGTCAGGCTGAGCCTGTACGATCGAATCGCCGACGATCATCACGCGTGTAACTCGCCCCGGAGTCGACATAGCCTGCTCGACTTTATCGACCGGCTTCATCGTTTTCACTTCGAAAGGAGTGCCTTCCATGAACATGGTCATCACTTCCTTTACTTCGCCGATCGCTTCGACGTTTGTCCCTACCTTGAACCAGTCGTTACTTTCGAAGTTTTTCGGGTTGAGAATCAGGTATTTGGTGTCGTTGACGATCAACCATCCACCCGCTTCGACGGTTTTTTGCAGTTTTCCGCGAACGGTAATTTCTTTGGCGTGCAGAACGATGGCAGTACTGAGAATAACTGCCAAAACGCTCGTGATAAGTATTAGTCGCTTCATAGTCTCTCCTCTTTGGTCCTAGAATCTCACAGCCGAGGGAGAGTGGAAACCGGCGGCGAAAATAGAGAACGCGCGAAAGACAAAAACTTGCCCGCGACACGAAACCGTGTTTTGTTACCGTCCATCAATGCGGTCATTCCGTAACTAGTCAGCGAATTCCATACCAGACAGTATTAGCCACAGATAAACACGGAAAACACGGATCTGAAATTAGAAAAGATTTCTGATCCGTGTATGAAATCCGTGTTTATCTGTGGCTAATTTTCTATCCGTCGTTGCCGATGGCCTCGACCGGGCAACAACTCATCGCCTCATCACAGAGCGCTTTTTCCTCGTCACTCTGCGGCTGTTTGTAGACAAAGGAATAGTTTTTTTCGTCGCAGCGCATGAAATTGTCCGGCGCGGTGTCGCGACAGACGTCGCAATCGATGCACGACGAGTCCACGTAATACGTTCCGCAGACGTTCTCTTTTACTTTGTCGTTCTTCTCAGGCACGCCAGATTCGCGTCAGGGATGCGTCATCTCTTCCGGGATTACCAGTTCATCAAACTGTTCCCCAGTCAGAAAACCGAGTTCCACGGCCGATTGGCGCAAGCTAATCTTCTTCTTGTGAGCGTTCTTTGCAACCTGGGCAGCTTTGTCGTAACCGATGTGAGGATTCAAAGCGGTCACGAGCAT
>DATENQ010000072.1:0-10300 GCA_035275005.1 Pyrinomonadaceae bacterium
GCAGGCTGTCGAGTTTTGCGGTGCCGGGCTGACGAATACTGCCGCTGATGATGTTTCCGAGTGTCGACTTGCCGACACGCATGTCAGCGTTGTTGCTTTGTCTCGCTAATTTTTCACTCGCGGCAACGATGTCCTTGTAGCTGAGCCCAAGCAGTTTCATGGCCTTGAGAATCAACCGTCCCAGCGGCGCGTTGGTTTGTCGTTGCGGCCGCCCGCGCTTCATTTGTCCGGACAGTCGTCTTCTTCGTTCAACAATCTCGACTGTGCGATCGCGAAACGCCTGGGCCAACATCGTCCGTAAGTGCTCTTGATCGATTGGCTTGGTTACGTATCCGTAAGCCTGCCGCACACCGGCCTCGAATGCATCGTTAGGCGTGACATATCCGGTGATGATGATAATTACGAGCTCGGGTGATCTGCGTCGTAACTCATCAAGCGCGGAGATGCCCGAGCCGTCGGGAAGTTTTACGTCGAGCAATAAGCCATGAGGGTGTTCGCGATCGACAACTGCCAACGTTTCCGCAAGTGTCGCCGCTTCGATCGTGTGATAACCCCACGCACGAACGGCTTCCGCGAGTGTGGAGCGAATGGTGGTGTCGTCATCGGCAATAAGTATTCTGAATTGTGAAGCATGGTTACTTCCCGGGCCAAACGTCATGCGAACGCAAGTCTCCTATCTTCCAGTTTCAGCCGCGGGAGGTAATTTCGGATTTCAGTCACGCAAAGGCAGCGCGAGGACAAACTTTGAACCACGTCCAATTTTGGTTTTGAAACTGATACGGCCGTGATATGCGGTAGCAGTGCGTCGCACAGCCGCGAGGCCCAGACCGGTTCCATCGAGTTTAGTTGTGAACAGAGGCTCGAAGATGTGCCGGCGATTCTCGAGAGGAATACCGCACCCGGTATCAGACACTTCAATCAGTGCTTCATGAGACTTTGCAGCGCGACGCAAGCGAACGGTAATGCTACCGTCACCTGCGATCGACTCGATCGCGTTCAGTACCAGGTTCAGCACCGCATCTTCAATGCGCGCCGGATCTAAACGCAGGAGAATCGGTTCCAGCGTTGCGTCGATAAATTCAATCGAGATTTGTCGATCGTCACGATCGTTGATCGAGTTTACCTGGTGGCTGACGAGCAGCACGACACCGCTTACCAGATCGTTTAGCGAGCATTGCTTTGCCGGACTTATACGAGTGACGTCGAGCAACTCACGCATGCGCGCATCGATCTTCGACACCTCGCGGCGCACCGCTTCCATCCACTCACGTTCCTGCCCGGTGAGTTGACCACGCCGCAGAAACGCATCGGCGACTCCTTTGATACTGGCCAGAGGATTTCTGATTTCGTGAGCTAGCTCAAACACACTTGGCTGCGTGGCAGTTGCCGCTCGCTTCCTGTCGTCCACAACATGGCCCATAAGGATAAGGGTGGCTTGCGGACAGCTATGTTCTCGACAACATCGAGAGACAGAGACGGGGGGAACCGCACTATCAGCTCAAATTGTTTACGCTTCTGGGTGTCGTATTTTTTACCGGGAGGTTTGTCGGCGGAAATCTTACACCATGCGCTCCTTTTTGAGAACAAAATACGCGTTTCTGATCAGACCGATCTGTTGCTCACAGGAGGTACTATGTCCCGGCCAAGTAACCTCGCATCGAAGTCTTTCGCGCATAACCTGTCGATTGTTGTTGTTGTGTCTTTATGTTTGTGCAAAGGCGCGGCTGCAACACAAGGCGAATCAACCTCGAGCCCACTCGAACCAGGTAAGCCAATCGAACGCTCGATCAACGCCGGCGAAGCACACTCTTACACACTTGGTCTGACTTCCGGGCAATACGCGCACATTGCCGTGGACCAGCGCGGCGTTGACGTCGTGGTATCCATCTTCGCACCCGATGGAACCAGGCTCGTGCAAGTCGATATGCCGAATGGCAATTACGGTCCCGAACCAGTCTCACTGGTTGCTGAAACTACAGGCGCGTATCGAGTTGAAGTGCTGTCGACGTCGCCGAAGATGCCTGGTCGTTACGAAGTGAGGCTGGAAGAGCTGCGCGCGGCAACCGAGCCTGACCGCCATCGCATCGCCGCTCAAAAACTGTTCACTGAAGCAAAGGCTTTGCGTAATCAGAGAACACAGGAATCCTATCAACAAGCCATTGAGAAATATGAAGCCGCACTCACGATCTGGCAGAGCCTTCATGACAAACTAATGGAAGCATTCAGTCTTCACGAAGTGGGGATGATCTATGGTGACATCGGCCTGTTTCAGAAGGCGATCGACTCACACTCGAAGGCCGCTGCCCTGTACAAAGAGTTGAAGCTGCCGCGGGATGAAGCGGGTGTGCTTACTAATATCGGCTGGGTATTTGGCGAGTTGGGCGACACTCAGAATCGTCTCGCGATGTACGATCGGGCAGCGGAGATTCGCCGGAATATTGGCGACATTGATTTGGTGCTGATTAGCAACATCGCATCGACGTACGCGAAACTCGGACAGTATCAGCGCGCACTTGAAACACACCTGCAAGTGTTGGAGATGCGGCGTGCCACTGGCGATCAACTCGGCCTCGGCATCACGCTCCGCAATATCGGTGATTGTTACGAGCGCCTCGGCGACAAGCAGAAAGCATTGGCCTCTTATCTTGAGTCGCTCGACTTCGCACGTAAGGCCGGTAATCACTTTTATACAGCCACGACTTTGATTCACCTCGGGTTGATCTACGAGAGCCTGGGCCAAAAAGAGAAAGCGCTCGACTATCTCAATCAAACGCTGAAGCTCCGGCAAACTATCAATGATAGAAGAGGCGTTGCGATCACGTTCGGTTATATCGCTCGCGTGGAACGCGATCGGGGCAATCTCAGCGAGGCACGTAAAGACATTGAACAGGCGTTGGCGATAGCTGAAGAGTTGCGGACACAGGTTGTAAGCCAACAACTGCGCGCCACCTACTTTGCTACAGTGCAACAGTATCGCGAGTTTTATATCGACCTGTTGATGCGGTTGCACAAGGAAAATCCTTCGCAACAACTGATTCAGAATGCTTTTAATGCGAGTGAAACCGGACGGGCGCGCTCACTGCTTGAACTACTGCATGAGGCGAGTACCGAGATCCGTCACGGCGTTGATCCGGCACTGTTGGACCGTGAGCGCAAACTCGGAGAAACGATCGCTGACAAGGCACAAAAGCAGATGCGCCTGCTCAGCCGCGAACACACTGACGAACAGGCAACGGCAGTTGCAAAAGAGATTGCGGAACTAACGACTGACTACGAACAGGTTCAAGCGCAAGTTCGTCAGGCGAGTCCGCAATATGCGTCGCTGATCCAACCGATGCCGCTCACACTCGATGAGATTCAGCGGCAGGTCCTCGATCGCGAAACGCTCTTGCTGGAGTATTCAGTGGGGGAGGAGAAAAGTTTCCTCTGGGCAGTCACGCCTGACTCGGTCAAGGCTTACGAACTGCCAAATCGGGCCGCTATCGAGCCGCTGGCAAGACGAGTTTACGAATCGTTGGCTGTGCGTAACCTGAGTGGCGCGGATGGCGAGTATTCAAAAGCGGCGGCAAGCCTGAGTCAAATATTACTAGGGCCAGTAGCGGCTGAATTGAAGGACAAGCGACTGCTCATCGTGAGTGATGGTGTGTTGCAGTTCATTCCCTTTGCCGGTTTGCCAAATCCAATGGCGACGGACGCACGGCCATTGGTTATCGATCATGAAGTAGTGACAACACCTTCCGCCTCAGTCGTAGCATTGCTGCGACAGGAAACAGCAAATCGAAAACCTGCGCCCCGGGCTTTGGCAGTATTCGCGGATCCCGTCTTCTCCAACGATGATCCGCGCGTCTCGATTGCGCAGTTGGCACATTCGAAACCGGTTGAAAAAGACTCGGGCGCCGATGTTTCGCGTTCGATGATGGAATCCGGACTGACGAACCTGCAACGGCTTCGTTTCAGTCGTCAGGAGGCCGACGAGATCGCTCGCCTGGCAAGTGACGCAAAACTCGAAGCAGTAGATTTTGAAGCGAATCGTAAACTCGCGACCAGTGCTGAGTTGAGCCAGTATCGCGTGGTCCACTTCGCGACGCATGGTCTAATCAACAATCAACATCCGGAGCTTTCCGGAATCGTGTTGTCGTTAGTAGATGAGAAAGGGCAACCGCAAAACGGTTTTCTTCGACTCTACGATCTTTATAACTTGAAGCTCTCCGCAGATCTCGTCGTGTTGAGTGCGTGCCAAACAGCGCTCGGCAAAGAGATCAAAGGCGAAGGGCTCGTAGGGCTGACACGCGGATTCATGTACGCCGGCGCGCCTCGCGTCGTTGCAAGCCTCTGGCAAATCGATGATCGAGCATCGGCGGAATTCATGAAGCGTTTCTACCAGGGAATGCTGGTACAGAAACTACGCCCCGCCGCCGCTCTCCGCGCCGCACAAATCTCGATGCAAAAAGACAAACGCTGGAATGCGCCACACTACTGGGCAGCATTCACACTTCAGGGCGAATGGAGATAAGCCGTAAACGGGGTTTTTATGCGGGGCGGGCGTGGCGTGACGGAGCTTCGATCAGGCCCTGAACAACCTGTGCTACTTGCGAGAGTGGCTTGGGTTTGCGGAGAAAAGCGTCGGCGCCACAACGTCGCGCTTCATCTTCGATTTCAGCCGAGCCGTAAGCCGTCAAAATGATTATTCGGGTTTGCGGATTGTGTTCCCGGATCAACTTGATCATACCCAGGCCGTCATGCTTGCTGGTCATGGTGAGGCGCAGATCCTGGATTACGACTTTGTAGTCGGTAGAGCCGAGCAGTTTCTCGGCTTCTTCGACTTCACTGGCGGTATCAACTTTATATCCCTGCAAAGAAAAGTACTCGCTCATCGAGAAACAGATCGACTCTTCGTCATCGACCACCAACAGACGCGGTAATGGGGTCTCTCGCAAGGACCGCTCAACCCCACCCAACCACATTTGTCTCAGTTTACCCGAGACTTTTTTGAGGGCTCCAAATGGACTCTGCTTCACAGGACACACTGAGGGCTACGAAATTTCAACTGGTTTAAATTTTCGCGAGGGATGTGTAGCGGAAGCCCAAGCATCGTTTATCACTCCGCACAGATAAACGACGAGATCGTGGCGACGGTTCGTAGCCCGATCTGAAATCAGATTATATAGCTATAGCAGCTCGCACATTCGGTCTTTGTGCTGCTGGAGTGTTAATTCTTCCGGATATACTCTGCGAAGCCGGCTTCGTGATGATGTAGAGCAGAACTTCACACACCTCGCGCGTGCCAGTTCCGATAGTGTTGCCCTTCTCATCCTGTAAAGCATAGATCTGTCCGTTTGCGTCCAGGGGAAGAATCATTGGTTCAGCGTACATTCTAAAAAGGTCTCCCTATCACCCGGGCTCTAAGACAAATCCGCCCTGTCTATTAAGACGAGCAGGCACCCTGAGGCACAAGGGTGCCCGGCTAATCATTGTCGGGTCTTAAATCGTTTCCTTACCGCGCCGGCAATACCGAGCAGACCCGTTCCGAGCAAGAACATGCTCGTTGGCTCTGGCACAGCGCTGCCGGTTATTTGCCCCTGTACTGTGGTGATTCCATTGTTTGACGCTGGAGGCACCAGGTTCAGTGGATTGTTGGTTATGGAATACGTGATACCGCCAATAGTTACCGACGTCACAGTGAAGTTAACCACTCCGGTGCCGGAATTACTGGCGCTAAATGTTCCCGAAAAAGTTGCGCCGAAGCTGTCGCTTCCCGCCGTCGGGACTGTTTGGGTTATGGTCAGCGTAAAAGTGCCGGAAGCAGCTATTACGCCGTTGCCGGAAACGAAAGTTTGGAAGTTGCCAAAGCTGGAACCTGTCGGAGTGTTCAGGCTGGTCGATCCCAGACCAGTAAACGTGATCATGAGAGCGTTGCCCATACCACCCAGAAAGGTTACAGAATTAGAGCCGCTGCCCGCGCAGCCTCCACACGTGAAAGTACCGGATGTAGAGAAAGTCACGGGGTCAGCTTTCACTTCCGCTGTTGCAAAAGTGAGCATTGCCAGAAGCAATGCACCCATCAGTGTTCCTTTGAAAACACCTGCCATGTTGTTCCCCTTTGTTTCGCCCTCGATTGCGCCTCCGCACCTGCCCTCTAACGAGGGAACGCGATCGCATGGCCTAGAGGGGCACCCGGTTTAAGGTTGATGTTTCCACAGTCGCGGGCAAGGCAACTGTGGAAACATATTTTTTTCGCGATATTTAGAAACAGTCTTAAAGCTAAACTGTTTCCACTTATTTCTTCCGCAACCGTTTGCGGAAACCAGCGGCAGCACCCAGCAGGCCTGTTCCCAACAGCACCATGCTGGCCGGCTCAGGAACAGTTTCTACAACCTCACTGCCACCAAGACGAACCTGTCTGACGTCCTCAAACGTCGCGCCGTTGATTGCCGTCAAGCTAATTGACGTAATTAGCTGTCCGTTGATTGCCGTTACTGTGAAGAAGTTCTGACCGTTGGCATCTACGGTGAAATCATCTTCAAAGAAACCGCCGTCGATGTTAACACCTTCCACATGAATCGTGACGGCGCCATCGGTAGCGGCGTTGATGTTGAATACGGCACGGGTAAACGTGTCGTTGTTAGCCAAACCGAAGGTCAGTTGGGTGAACGCGATATTTCCAGTGCCACCGCTCACCGTTGCCTGGCCCGACGGATTAGCGCTCAGCAAACCACTACCGCTCGTGGAAGTAAAGTTGACCAGAAGGTTGTTCTGTCCAACCGTGCCGGTTACGGTGAGTACATTGCTTGCCGGGTTGAGCAGGACGTTATCGGTGCCTTGATTGTTGACTCCCGACACCACAACAATATCGGCTTTGGCCGTTCCTGCGAAAACGCTGACGATTCCGAAAACCGCCAACGTAAGTACTAGATGTTTAAAAGACCCATTGCGGGACATTGAAATGCTCCTTCTTGTTTGCTCTCGTAAGAGGGAACCCCTTGACGTAAATGTGTGGGAGGTCTGATCTCAGGAGAGTTTGCGGGGCAACGCTGGGCTCTTGAGTTCAGCCAATTTTTACTCGGAAAACTACCCGAGAAACATACGTATGTTTGGCACTTGGGCTTGGCCCTGCAAAAACTGGGCCATCAGAGCTGAAAGTGCTTACAGGTCAAAACCTTCGGGGAATTGCAGGTGGTTCCACGCACGCGAAGATATATGTCAGGCGGGGTGTCTGAAACTCAGATCCCCTGTCTAGACTCTGGACGTAGAAATGTGGAATTTCTTGATTTTCTGATAAAGCGAGCTTCGAGGAATACCCAAACGCTTCGCCGCCGTCTCGACGCGCCCGCGCTCCTCCTGTAGTACACGCTCAATATGCTGTTTTTCGAGCTCGAGAAGCGTCAAACGAGAGTCGAGAAAAGGTGCTCCTACTTGCGTATGCCCATCGAAGTGAAGATCGTTTAGCGTGATCTGTTTCTGTTCACTCAGCAACACGGCGCGTTCGATAACGTTGCGCAGCTCGCGGATGTTGCCGGGCCATGAATACGCTTGCAGCGCCTGGATACAACTCTGGTCCAGGTGTAACTCTCCACGCCCCAGGTCCACCGCTACCTTGTTAAGAAGATATTGGGCCAACGTGGGGATGTCTTCGATTCTCTCACGCAGAGACGGGAACGACAGCGGGATCGTACTGATGCGAAAGTAGAGATCGTCGCGAAACCGCTTCTCCCTCACGAGCTGTCCGATATCCTGGTGCGTCGCCGCAATTAATCGTACGTCCACCTGGCGGTCTCTCACGTCTCCCAGCCGACGGAAGCGTTTCTCCTCCAACACCTTTAACAACTTAGGCTGGATTTGCAGGTCTACGTCGCCGACTTCGTCCAGAAAGATCGTGCCGCGATGGGCCACTTCGAACAGTCCCTGTTTGGAAGCAGTCGCACTGGTAAACGCGCCTTTCTCGTGACCGAAGAGCTCTGTCTCGAGCAGTTCCCTCGTTAGACCGGCACAGTTCAGATCGACAAAAGCCTCGTCGGCGCGAGGACTATTCTCATGTAGCCAGCGCGCGAGCACGCCTTTGCCGGTGCCAGTTTCGCCCAGGATCAAAACCGGGCTTTCCGTTGAAAGAATCTTCCTCGCTTGATCTGCCAGCGAACGAATCGCCGCGCTGGTCCCGATAAACGGATCGATCGCCTGGCGCACCTGGCGCGACCTGCTGGCGAGCTGTTTGTGATGGTTACGCTGTTTCTGAAGCAATCTTTGCAAAATGACGAGAAGAGTTGGGAGCTCGAGCGGCTTGGTTAAAAACTGTTCGGCGCCCTCTTTAATCGCCCTTACAGCGAGGTCAATAGAACCGTGCGCTGTAAGAACGAGCAATGGAATTCCGGAGTCGATCTCTCTCAGGCGTGGCAGTAGATCGAGCGCAGTGCCGTCGCGCAGCATGTAGTCGGCGATAACGATGTCGGGCCGGGAGGTGCGGAACAGGTGCTGCGCGTCCTGGCAGCTTTCCGCTTCTTCGATTTCGTATCCGTGCTGTTCCAGGAAATCACGAATACCAAACCTGACGCCTGACTCGTCGTCAACCACTAATACCTTGTTCCTGGACATTAAGAGTCTCCCTCAGCTGGGATCGGGAACCTGGCTATCATACAGGCTCCGCCTTCGGGATTATTGCCGGCAATGAGTTTTCCTCCGTGTTCCTGCATGATGCGCTGAGCAATGGCCAAACCGAGCCCGGTGCCGCCTCGTCTCTTCGAGAAGAATGGCTCGAAAATTTTCGGCAGATCTTCATCCAGAATACCTTTACCGGAGTCTTTAATCGCACACTGGACCCAGTCACTGCCAGCATCGGTGATCTTTTGCGCTTCGATCACTACCGTGCCCTGCTGCGGTGAGTGTTGAATCGCATTCTCGATCAGGTTCACAAATACTTTTGAAAGACGGCGGCGGTCGATCCTGATTTTTGGTAACGAGTCTTCGACGTTGCTAAAGAGATTTACCTGGGAAACGCCAGCCGCGGGCATGCACGCGCGCACGGACCGCGCGACCATCTCTTCCATCGACACGAGGTACAGCTCGCCTCGAAAAGGCTTGCCGTACTCTAGCAGTTCTTCCATCAGAATGGTGAGGCGCCCGATCTCGTCGCGCAATACATTTGTGTAACGAAGGTATTCCGTCCGATCGCTGAATCTTGTTTCGAAGGCGTCAATTATTGAAGAGATACCGAAGAGCGGGTTTCTGACTTCGTGGGCGACGCCGGCCACGAGCGAACCGAGCAGCGACATCATTTCGCTTTGGCGCAGTGAGGCTTCGAGCTCGACGCGCTTCGTAATGTCCTGCGCTATAAGGATGGCCCGCTCGCCTGCCGAACCGAATTCGGTGATGTGGTAGACCGTGATGGCCCACGTTTTTCTGTTCGTTTCGTCTTTAACTTCTTCTGATACGGGCGCTGGATTGGTGCGAATGTTCTCGATGAGCTCGGCGGCTTTTTTCCACGGCTCGCTTTCGCCGAGTTGGGTTATCAGTTTTCCGAGGATCTGCTCCGCCTCGACTCCCGCGATCTGCTCCGCGGCCAGGTTTGAGCGCTTGATGGCGCCGGCGAGATCGACGATGAGCACCGGAAAATCGATCGCGTTGAAAGTCTGGCGCCATTCCATCGCCGACTGCTGCAGCGACGTGTGCAGACGCTGTTGCTTCTCGTCGAGAAGTTTTCTTTCGGTGACGTCGTTGACGATTACGAGCTTACTGTTCTTGCCGTCGAAAACGACTGGATGCGAGCTTATCTCGACGTAGATCGTCTTTCCAGTTCGCGTTCTGTGACGCCACGGGCTCGAGATCACGAGATCGTTCTTGATCATCAACGTCGGGATATCTTCCTGCGGGCGAATGTCGTTGATGGTCATCGAGAGAAACTCGTCGCGGCTGTAGCCGTAGGTGCGGGTGGCGGCTTCGTTGACGGCCAGGAAAGCGAGAGTGTCTTCGTTGTAGACCCAGATCGGTTGCGGCGTTGATTCGAAGAGCAGCCGGTAACGCTCTTCGGAGTCGCGCAAGGCTTCTTCAAAACGTTTTCGTTCCGTGATATCGCGCGCCAGGCCACGAAAGCCGATCGTTTCCTCGAGTTTGTCTTTGATGGGCGAGATGATCAGGTCGAGCCAGCGATCTTCGCCGGCCGCCGAACGGGCCACAAACTGGTGGCGAAACTCGCGTGTTTCCTGCGGGCGAGCGAAACTGCCGGCGAAACCATTGCTCTCCGGGATAATGCCGAAGACGCCGAAGAAGGAGTTGCCGATGATTTCTTCGGGTTTGCGTCCGAGAAACTTTT
>DATENQ010000073.1:0-6650 GCA_035275005.1 Pyrinomonadaceae bacterium
TTTGTAGGGGCGGCGCTCCGTGGCCGCCCGTGGTTGGCTATATTCGGCGACGGGCGGCCACGGAGTGCCGCCCCTACAGTTCGTTCGCATCCGCATTAACACTCCAGAAAGCGAAAAGCGTGACGTCGTTGATTGACGTCACGCTCCTGATATCTATGTAATTTCGCTTTATGGTTCGGCGCCGCTGGGATTGTCCTGGAAGGCGAGGGGTGTGAGCGCTACCGCGCCGATGCCTGCGAAGATCGCGATTGTGGCTGCTCTGCCGAGGCCGAAGAGTCCACCGCCACCCGTCGCTACTGGAGCTGTCGATGCTCCCGCACCTGCTGCCGCCGCGGCCCCTTGACCTATCTGCGGAGCCGTTGCGCCCTGTGGGAAGCAAACATCGAGCACACCACCCGCGGCCGGATCAGTCTTGCCTGCCGAGCCCTGCTCAGTCGCGACTTCACCCGTCGTCTTCTTCTTCGCCGCGAGGATCACACAGCCGTAAACAAGCATCGCCTTCACGTTTCCCTTATCGTCGTATGTGAGCACGAGTTTGGTATTCGGTGCGATGTCCAGCCTACCAAGTGAACCAAGGTTAACTGTCGCGGATTGATCGGCTCCAGTCTCGATCGTCGCTCCGGTCAAGATCGAAGCGCCGGTACTGGCACTTAGACCATTAACGGTGATCGGCTGATTGTTTCTCGTGGTCAACCGGGCGACGAACTGCTGCGGCACCGCGGTGACTCTGGCAGCGAGACCAATCTGGCTGATGGAGAAAAGTAGTAACGCCGCAATTGCTCTGGAACCATTACGTCGTTTTTGGTTCATCTAAGTATCCCTTCTCAGAAGAAACAACGCCTAAGTCTACTGTTACTGAATGTTTAGGTCAACGATTTTATCCGCGCTTACTTCTTTATGTACCGCTGAAAGAAGTCATCGGCCAATTTTGGATCCAGCTTCTTCAACTTGTTGTACTCCTCCAACGCGCCCTTGCGATCGTTCAACGCCACGTACGCGAGCGCGAGATTGAAATGCGCCTCACCATAATCCGGCTTGATCCTGATGGCTTCCTTAAACGCGGCCGCCGCTTCCTGGTAACGCTTGTTTCGAAAATAGACGGTGCCGAGATTGTTGTGAGTCTCCGCATTCGCAGGCTTCAGCGCGAGTGTCTTCTTGTAGGCGTCGATCGCGGGCTCGAACTGCTGATCACGATATAGCGCAGTGCCGAGACTGTTGTACGCGTCTGCATAATCCTGCCTGAGACGCACAGCCTGTTGAAACTCACCGACTGCTTCCTTGAACTGCCCTCGGTTATAAAGCGCTGTGCCGAGGTTGTAATGCGCCTCAGCAAAGTCGGGCTTCGCGCGCACGGCACGTGAGAGAGGTTCGACGGCCTCCTGATACAGCCCCAGTTTGTTGTACGCCGCGCCGAGATTGTTCTGCGCCTTCACATAATCAGGCTTCAGCCGCAAAGCTTCCTGATACGCTACAACTGCCTGGCGTAAATTCTGGTTCGCCGCCGCGCGATCCAACGTCTCGCCAAGCTTCACGTACGCATAACCGAGATTGTTGTGCGCGACAGGATTACCGGCGCGAAGCCGGATTGACTCCTGCAGCTCCGCGATCGCACCTCGCAGATCCCCGAGCGAGATCAACAAACTCCCGAGATTCGTTCGCGCTTCGACGTAGTCACTCCGCAACTGAATCGCTCTGCGATAAGCGACAGTCGCCTCGCGATGTTTGCCGGTCATGTAATAAGCGTTGCCGAGGTTGTAGTGGGCATCGGCAGAATCGCCTTTCGCTGCCACTGCCTTTTGAAAACTATCAAGCGCGCGCGGGTATTGTTCGAGCACGTACAACACTGCGCCGAGATTGTTCAAGGCGTCAGCATCGTTGGGCGCGAGCCGGACTGCGTTATTGAAGGCGTCAAGTGCTTCCTGGTAGCGCCCGGCCTTGTACAAACTGGCTCCGAGATTGTTAAAAGCAATCGCGTCATTGGGGTTTAACCTGACAGCATTTCTCAAAGCGTTGATCGACTCCGTCACTTTCCCCTGCTTGTCGTACGTATAGCCGAGGTTGCTGTAAGCGGCGCCGTTGTCAGCTTGCAGGCGAACTGTTTGTTCGTAAGCAGCGGCGGCTTCCGCAAAGCGGCCGAGTGTGAGGTAGGTGTCACCGACAGCCGCCTGAGCATCAGCATCGCGTGGCGCCAGCTTGAGCGCGTTCTGGTAGGCTTCGAGGGCTTGCTGGAATTGACCGAGATCGTAGTAAGTGTTGCCCTGGTTTCTGAACGCCTCAACGCGATCGCTTGTATCCGTGGTGGGCGTTTCAGCCGGTGGCCTGGTCCTGTTGGTGTTACGCGCGACGTCAGCGGGACGACTGGATCGCGGCGGGCGCTTGGTCGCCATCATCGCCGCCGCTCCGCCGGTCAGGTCTCTAACGCGCTGCGGCGGTTTGAAGATAATCGCGGCGCCGCCAATGATGTCCTGCCCCTGGAAAGCAAGCGAGCCGCCGATGTCCTGCAAGAACGGCGCAAGGACCAAAAGACAGCTTAGGACGCAGATTAACGCTGATGACATGGATCAGAACGTTTTGTCGTTGCGATCATGATCAATGCGAGGAAGACGATCGCGTTTGCGAGAATGTGTAATCCGAAATCCAACAAACTATGAGCGGCGACGCCGACAATTCCCAGTATTGCCCCCAACCGTTCTATGTTCATATTTTGTCGGGCCGCGCGAACGACCGCCACCACAAACCAAATGCCGATCGCGAACCCGATTACGCCGCCGCTCGAGAGCAGCTCGAGATAATCGTTATGCGCTTCCTGCGGTGTCATCAGCCCTGAAGCGTCATGGTAAGTGGTGATGCCGATCCAGTAGCCACCCAGGCCCACGCCGAGAATCGGGTGTGCTGCAAACATTTTCAAAGTCGCGCGCCAGATCTCGTTTCTACTCGCGCCGGCGCGTGTAGTTGAGAGCTCATTTGTCGCAGCTTCAAAGTTGCTCGCGAGCCGATCGCCACCAAGCCAAAGCGTGCCGAGCAGGATTCCGACAACTAAAACAATTACCAGCACCACTTTTAGCGCGACCGACTGGCGGCTCATTAAAAACAACGTAGCAACGACGATCTGAACCAGCATCGCCAGAATCCCTCCGCGTGAATTCGACAACACGAGTGCCGTCCAGATCGGAAGCAACAACGCGAAATAGATCAGGAGACGCTCTCTTTTAACGCCGCCGGCAATAGCGAGCCCGAGTCCGAGTCCAAACGCCATCTCCATCAGATACGCAAAATGATTCTTGTTGATAAACTGGCCATAGCCTTGGTTTGGTCTCAGCAAAGGAAGAACGAAACCGATATCGTGTTGCGTCGTATGGCGGACTATTCCAAAGACTGCACTGGCAATAGCGACCGCGAGGATCGTGTAAATCAACACCCGGGTCCGGCGTTCACCGCACGCATAGCGATAAAAAAGCGCGAGACACGCGGTAAGCGCGAGCATCTGAAGTGCAAAAAAGCGTGTTTGATAAGGATCGGCGCTGATCGTGTTCCACACTGAAAAGCCCGCAACTTCGAGTGAACCGAGTGAGAGCGTCTGCACGAACGCCAGCACCGCAAGCGCCAGCATCGGTAACAAGATCGCACCACCCTCGATTCTGAAGGAACCACTTACGAGTGCCGCGATAAAGATCGCAAAGACAGTGCAAACAAAAGCTGCCTTCCACCACGGCTCGACAGTGCCATACGGAATGGCGGCGATCACGATGAGGGCCGCGAGCGCTCCGAAAATTGATTTGCTCAGTAAAGACAAAGCAGTCTCACGCAAAGGCGCAAAGATGGCGCTAAGTTTTGCTTTGCGTTTTCCTTTGCGCCTTTGCGACTTTGCGTGAGAGATCTACCTCGCGCTTTCGGCAGTCATCGCCATCGCAGACGCTGGAACCGGCACTTCATACTGCGTGAGAAGTCGCGCCGCCGCCTCCGTGAACTCACGCCGGAACAGATCGCTCAAGTAACTCGTGTCCACTAGCAGCGGCGCACTGTCAACGCTACGGTAAAGATTCAGCCAACCCCACTCAGCTCCATCCTTAATCAGCGGCAGCCGAATGCTCCAGTCCGAAGGTGAAGGAGAATCGATCTCCGCGTCCCTGGACCATGACCAATGCACATGTCCCACCTGCACACTCGCAAAGCTGAACTCACCAAATTCGAGAAAGTGGCGCGTCGTCTCAAACATCTCATCGAGATCCGACGCCTTCGACAGCGCCAGCGCCGCGCGCCTGACCCTGATGTTATTCGCCACTCGCAAACGACGATCGACAACATTGCGCTTCACGCCCGCGCGTATTTCATCAACCTCGTGATAGCGCAAGTGTCCCACCGCGATGATCACCGCCACCGAAATCACGAACAACATGAAACCCGTAAGCTTCGATCCGGTCGCGGGGAAAATCAGTGCCATCAAACCAAACAGCGCGCAAACGCCATAAAGCACGAGCGCCGCACGCCGTTGCGACCAGCCTCGCGCCAGCAGCATGTGATGTATGTGTTCACTGTCTCCCTGGAACACAGGCTTGCGACTGATCACTCGCCGGCCCATCGTCATCGCTGTATCGACGACCGGAAAACCGAACGCAAGAATCGGCACGACGATCGCAACCGCCGTCGAGGCTTTCTGCGTTCCCAACACCGACAACGCCGCGAGCAGAAAACCGGTGAACAGTGCGCCCGAATCGCCGAGAAAGATCGATGCGGGATTGAAGTTGTAACGAAGAAATCCTGCCAGCGCGCCGCACAACACCAGCGACACAACGATCATCAACGTCCGTTCCTGCGAGATCGAAACGCCGAGAATCACCAGCGACGCAAAGAGCGCTGCGCCGGATGCCAGTCCGTCCAGGCCGTCGATGAGATTGAACGCGTTGGTGATGCCAACGACCCACACGACGGTGATCACGAACGACGCGAGCGCAGGCAGTTGCACCGAGCCGACAAATGGAATCGAGAGCGCATCAATGCGTCCGCCCATGGCGTAGAACAACGTGGCGATGAGCCCAAGGCCGACAAACTTCACGACCGCGTTCGTGCCGCGCAAGTCGTCGTAACCACCGAGCAGCAGCACGAGCGTTGCCGGCACAAATAACGTAAAGAACTCCGGCTTGAAGCCACTCAACGTTTGCGTGAGCAGGTTGTCAACAAACGGCAGCAGCGAGAGCGCTGCGAGACACGAGATGTAAAGCGCCAGTCCGCCGAGGCGCGGCACGGCCTTGCGGTGTATGCGCCGGCCGTCACTCGGAACGTCAAGCAACTTGAATCGTTCGCAGAGGCGACGGATGAGCGGCGTCGTGATCAGCGATGCAATGGTCGCGATTGAGAAGAGTGCGAAGTAGGTTTTCAAAGTTGATTTCCCCCGGAGCTATGAGGCAAAGCTTGCAATGAAAAATCCTGTAGATCGTTTCCTGCTTCAATGACTTCGATCAGTTGCGGCAACAGATTTTGTTTTGCGAATGGTGTTAGCGGTTGGCGCTCACGACACTGCGTAGCTTTCAGAATCGCTGCGACGACACTCTTAGTGTCGCCATGACGCGTGAGAAAGAACTTGCCTTGCTGCACGGCAACGTCGGTGACGTGGCTCGGTTCCGGACCGATGTAAAGAACCGGCGCGCCTACGGACAGGATGTTGTAGACCTTGCACGGGTGAACAATGCCGACAAACTCTTCTCCCATGACGACGGTATGCAGATCCGCAGCAGACAAAGAACCCGAGAGCTCGTTCAGTGGTTGGTAGGGCAAACACTTCACGTTGCTCAACCCGGCCTCACGCACCTTCACCTGCTCGCTCCCGCCGCCTACGAAACAGAATACGATTTCGGTTTGGGTTGTAAGTTCGCGCGCGGCGTCGAGGAGGGTGTCGAGCGGATGACAAGGACTGTGGTTGCCGGAATACATCACCACAAACTTGTCCGACAGATCGTGCTTTAGACGAAACGCTTCCCTTCCCGGTTGCGAATAGCCGACCTGATCGTCATGCGACCACGGCGGAACAATTGCTATACGCGCCGGATCGATGCCCTTAGCCATCACGCGTTCTTTCATGAAGCGATCCAGCACAAGCGTCCGATCTGCGACCTTAAAGCTGTAACGCAGCATTCGTTGAAGCAGCTTCGCTGTGGCGGATCGTTCGTCGAGCCAGCCGGCTGCAATCGCCTCGTCCGGATTGAGGTCCATCACCCAGAAACAGAGACTACCACCTTTAAGCTTCACGAAGAGCGCGGCGAGAAACGAGATTAGCGGTGGCGAGGTAAGCGCGACGACCAAATCGAAACGTCGAAGCACGAGCAAACGCAGCGAGCACGCCAGCAGGTAGCTTCCAAAATTGAAAGCACGCCGCCACCGGCTGCTCTTGCCAAACGAGACCGAAGGAATGCGAATGATCTCGATCCCATTCCAACGCTCGCGTCGCGGGAAGCGCATCGCCGGATCATCGTAACCACGATCACTAGTTACAACCGTTACTTCGTGTCCACGCGACGTGAGTTCAGTGGCGAGATCGGTGAGGTGTTGTGCCGTGGAGACCACATCAGGGTAAAAGCACTGATTCAGCAGCAGAATTTTCAAACGAAAATCACAACTTCGGATGTAACTGTAGGGGCGGCACTCCGTGGCCGCCC
>DATENQ010000074.1:0-3903 GCA_035275005.1 Pyrinomonadaceae bacterium
GCAACACTTTTGTTTTGCCGTGGAGCCGGCGAAGGGACTTGAACCCCCGACCCTCTGATTACAAATCAGATGCTCTACCAACTGAGCTACGCCGGCCCGCTATAGACACAAATAGCGTATTCCGACAAAATGCGGATAGTACCAAGCAGGTTTCAAAAACGCAAGTCGCCAGCTGTCCACAGATTACGCAGATTTGTTTACGAAAATTCTGCGTTATTTATCGCTAATCTTAAATAAATAAATTGACCCGAATTGATGCAACTTAGTAGGATGACTAAACCTCACCTGCGTCACTTCGCCACGAGCCCCTTATAGGCGCCTCTATAAAAGGACATCAAAGGAGACTAGATATGTCACGGTTTGGATATTTGAGAGCAGCCCTGTTCTCGTTCGTCTGTCTGCTGGCGCTCGCGTTTACTGCCAACGCACAATCGTCCGCGCCCACCCCGCAGGTTATGATGCCCGGCCAGGGACAACCGCTGCGCGTCGCAGGCAAATCCAGCCTTTATTGTGCGGGCTATATCCGATATCAACGACTTTCACACATGCCCGAGATCGTGGGCGCCGAGGAAGAGCAGGAACAACGCACGTATGCTGACGGCGACATCGTCTATTTGAATGCCGGCTCACAACAAGGCATTAAAGAAGGCCAGAACTTCCAAATTATTCGCCCGCGAGGCGACGTAAAAGGCGTTCACAAGCAGAAACGGGGATTTTTGGGCACCTACATTCAGGAAATCGGCCAGCTTCAGGTATTCAAAGTCCGCGAAAACACCTCAGCGGCGCAGATAATCTTTACTTGCGACGCCGCGCTACTGGGCGACTTGCTGGCGCCGGTCCCCGATCGTGAGTCTCCGCTGCAACGCGCCGAGGAAAACCTGGATCGCTTTGCCGATCCCACCAATAAACAAAGCGGTCGCTTGATGATGGCGAAAGATGGTCGCGAAATGGTGACGCGAAACGACATCGTTTACATCGACCTCGGCTCCGAAGATCAGATCAAACGCGGCGACTACCTCACGATTTATCGACCGCTCGGGACCGGGAATGTCACGCGCGTCGATAACGAAGAGTCAGCACGCAATCGCGCCACCGGTTTTCAAAGCGATCGCTATCGTGGCGGCGGCTTTTCCAACCAGGCTTCACGCGCGAAAGACACCACCGCATTTCGAAATACAGAAGGACGTTATCGGTATCGACCGATCACGTCTCGCGAAGTCAAACGACATCGCCCGCTAATGCCGAGAAAGATTGTCGGCGAGATGGTGATAATCGACGTGCAGACCAGAACCGCCACCGCGATCATCACGCGGGCCACTAGCGAGGTTCATACTGGCGACCGGGTTGAGATTCAGTGAGAACGTTGGCCGAAGATTTACGCGGATTATGCAGATCTGCATTTGTCTGGGTTAATCCGCGGTAGAAAGATCTGAAATAGCCGTACATCGAAGCGCATGCTGAGATAACGACCAACCAGAGCATCGCTCGGCCTGCCGTGTAGAGAAGTACCTGCCAATCGTTCCCCGTGGTTGGACCACCGACGGTCAGATGGTGCCACGCAGTTCGCAGTTCAGGCACTGACCAGAACTCGATCGCCGGAAATGGTCTACCGAAGTTTGCCACCGGCGGCTGTCCCGCAACGCTCGATCCGATCAGCAGCGCGACCGTGACTACTTGCGCGAGCATCTTGAACTTTCCCATCTTCGACGCCGATATCACCACGCCGTCAACCGCCGCAATCGACCTCAATCCTGTAACAGCGAATTCCCGACCGATAATGATCACGACCGCCCACGCGGGCGCGAGCTGATTCTCGACCAGCGAGATTAGCGCTGCCGAGATGAGCAGCTTGTCTGCAATTGGATCGAGTAGCTGGCCCAGACGTGTCACCTGCCCGCGACTACGTGCGATATGACCGTCGAAGTAGTCAGTCAACGCTGCGCCTAAAAACATCGCCACGCCCAGCAGGTGCCGCGGCACTCCGAGCCAGTTTTCAGAAACCGGCGTCAGGAGCACGACGACCAACAACGGCACGATGAAGATGCGCAGGAGAGTTAGAAAATTGGGCAGGTTCACGACATAACTCTACTGAGATTTCGAAGGGTGTCAAATTTTTGAAGTATAAGCCGCAGATTTTCGCGGATGAACGCGGATTCAGATCAGCGTCATCCGCGAAAAGCTGCGGCTCAAAATCTTGGTGGAACTTTTCTCGTGCCTCAGGTGAATACCTGCATGAGAAGACTTCTACCTATCCTGATTCTTGTTCTCTTAAGCGCCCCGGCTGCACTCGCAGACGACGCGCGCGCACAACAGATTCTCAAGCAAGCCCGCCAGGCCATCGGCGGCGAAGAACAGTTACAAAAGATCCAGGGACTTCAGATCAAGGGCCAATACCGCCGTACCTTCGGCGACCGCCAGATGGGTGGCGATCGCGAAATCAACATTCTTCTGCCGAATAAGTATCTGGTCGAGGACGCAATGAATTCCGGAGGGCTCAGTACCGCCATGATCAATACGCGCGGACTGAACGGCGATAGAGCATGGAGTGGAAACAGCGGCGGTGGTGGCATGGTTTTCCGAATGATTGGACCAGGAGGCGCGCAAGCTTCTCCCGAGCAAGTGGAAGAGATGCAACGCCGGATGTTAAACGCCGAGTTTTCTCGTTACCTGCTGGCGATGATCCTGACGCCTCCGCCCGCGCTGGCGGTTGAATACAAATACGCGGGTGAGTCGGAAGTCGAAGACGCACAGGCCGACGTGATCGACGTCAGTGGTCCGGATAACTTTGCGGTGCGTGTTTTTTTCGACAAGCAGAGTCATATTCCGTTGCTGCTGAGTTATCGCGGACCAAAACCGCGAGTCATGACGATGCAACGCCCGTCACGCGACGGCTCCACGTCCGAAGACATCAAGAAAGCCCGCGAAGAAGCAGTGAAGAAAATGTCCAGCGAGAATCCGCCCTCGGCTCCTGAGGAAGTAGATTTCTTCATTCGACTGACGGACCACAAAAAAGTCGGCGGGCTCATACTGCCACACAAGCTGACGTTTCTGACTGAAAGCGAAGTCTCGGAAGAGTTTGAGATCGCGAAGTACCAGGTCAATCCACAGTTCAAAGCAGACCTGTTCGAAAAACACTGAGCCACGAAAAGGCACAAAAGGCACATAAAAGATGCGATTTGAGTCTTTCCATTCTCGGGCGATAAGTGTGTTTCTGGCCCTGCTCCTGTTTGTTGGTCCTTGCCTGGCCCAAACAGCGGGTAATGCCAGCCTCGAAGTAATCGTCAAGGATCCGACGGGCGCCTTAATCAACAAGGCCCAGGTGCATTTGATAAGAAATGGAAAGTCCCAATCGCTCAGCTCAACCAATCAGCGCGGTGAAGCACGATTCAACAAAGTGCCCGCCGGACGTTACCAGCTTCACGTCGAAGCAGCGGGCTTCAAGGCGCTCGATGTCGAGGATCTGGATCTTTCAACTGGTCCACAACGGCGCGAGGTGACGCTGGAGATCGACACGATCAAGGTCGACGTCGATATCGAAGATGAAGCGCAGGTAAGAAACACGAATCCCAACGGCGCTGTATTCTCAAATGTCCTGACCCCGGACCAGATCGCGCAACTGCCCGACGATCCGGACGAGTTCGAAAACGCTATCAATCAGCTCGCTGGTCCAGGCGCGCAGATTCGCGTCAACGGATTTCGCGGTGGGAAGCTGCCGCCGAAAAATCAGATTCGCGAGATCCGTTTCCGTATGAATCCATACGCGCCCGAGAACCACGATGCCGGCTTCGGTTTAGTGGATATCACCACTAAGCCGGGCGTGAACACCTGGCACGGCTCATTTAATTTTGGGTTCCGAGATGAGTCGCTGAATGGCCGCCAGGTGTTCGCGCCGTTTCGCGGTCC
>DATENQ010000075.1:0-5339 GCA_035275005.1 Pyrinomonadaceae bacterium
GGGCGGCCACGGAGTGCCGCCCCTACAAATATTTTACGTAGAGCCAATAGGCAAGATAAATCGCCAGTCCCACGGCTGCGGCGACTGCAGCGGCTTTGGCTTCCTGCAAGGTGCTGTTGAGCAATAGCCAAACGATTAATAACAACGACAGAATCGCGATCACCGTCCCGCCCGGCAATCGAAACGCGGCTGGCGGAGCATCTCGTCTCGCCCGGAACCACGGCAGCGCCAGACACGTCGCGCCATAAGTTACCAAACGTGCGATCGTGCTAATTGTCAGCGCTGTCAGGAATGAGCTCTTCATAGTCAGAAACAGCATCACCCCGGCCGTGATCAAAATCGAAACGTAAGGCGTAAAGAATCGTTTATGTATGTTTCCGACGACCGCGGGCAGTTGTTTTTGCTCCGCCATCGCAAACGGCAGGCGTGAACCTGATAACAACAGGATATTCAAGTTTCCGCTGATCGAGATAATCGCTCCCGCTGAGATGATTGCACCGCCCGCTGCTCCCAGAAACTGAGCACCAGCATCAGCCAGAGGCTTCTGCGATTTCTCCAATCCCGGCAAAGTTCCAACGCACACCACCTGAATCATGATGTAAAGCACTGCCACGACGAGAATCGCAATCAACAGCGCTCGCGGCAGGCTCCGCTGGGGATCGCGCACTTCGCCCGCCGGTATCGTTGCCATCTCAAATCCGGTAAACGCGTAGACCAGCAACAGCACTGACTTTGAAAAGTCGCCCGTGCTGGGTGTGGCGCCAAATTCATACGCCTGCGGATTCAGAAAGAAGAGTCCGGCCGCAATGAATAAAATGATTGGCACCAATTTGCCGACGGTGAATGCATTGCTGACGATCGCTGCTTGTCTGATTCCGAGCAGGTTAATGAGCGCAAGTACTATAACGACAGCGACGATTATGACTGCTCGCCAGAGTGGCGTCGTGGCAGAGAGCCAGAAGAAGCTCAGGTAATTGATCAGCAGATTACAATTCGCGGCAAAGGCAGTGACGCGCGCCAGCCAGATCAACCAGCCGATCTCAAACGCGACCGCAGGTTGAAACGCCTGGCGCGCGTAGAGATATGGACCACCAGTTTCCTCGAAGCGGCTGCTCACCTCCGCGAAGCAGAGTATGATGAGCGCCACCACGAGGGCGCAGGCGACGAAAGCTATGAGGCTGTAAGTGCCGATTAATGCGTAGACTTTCGAAGGAAGACCAAAAATTCCGGCGCCGATAATGCCGTTGATGCAAATCGCGACCAGGTCCCAGCGACGTATGCCACGGACCAGGTCCGCCTCAGTTTGGTTCTGCACGCAATGCTTATAACAAAATCCGTGGAATCTGTGTTATAGAGAAATACGATGATAAGAATTCTGGTTGTTCTCCTGGCGATCTCCGCTAGCGTCTCTGCTCAAAAAACCTCGTTACAAGATCTGGTCGATCGTGCCGCGAAGACGACTCTCGAACGTTTTGCGGATAAGAAGCTGCAACCGGATCAACTCTCGATCACATTGATAGATTTACGGGAGCCTGAGCGTCCTACGACCGCGAGCTTTCGCGGCAACGAGCGTGTCTATCCGGCGAGTGTTGTCAAACTTTTTTACCTCGTCGCCGCTCATCGCTGGCTCGAAGACAAGAAGGTCGAGCCGACGGCGGAGCTGACTCGCGCTCTGAAAGATATGATCGTCGACTCTTCAAACGAGGCGACGCAATACGTTGTCGACGTGCTCACGCACACCACCGCGGGCTACGAGCTACCTCCGAAAGAGATGGAAGAGTGGCAGTATCAACGCAACGCCATCAATCGTTATTTCTCGTCACTCGGTTACACGAGCATCAACGTCAATCAGAAGACGTTTTGCGAAGACGCTTACGGACGCGAACGCGTCTCGCGCGGTCCCAACGGCGAGAACCGCAACAAGCTCACCACCGACGCCACCGCGCGTTTGATGATGGAAATCGTCACCGGCAAAGCCGCAAATGCAACGCGCACCGCCGCCATGATGGACCTGCTGAAACGAGACTACTCCGGCAAGAGCAACGATCCCGACGATCAAGGCCGCGGCTTCACCGGCATAGCGCTCCAGGGTCATGAAGGCTTTCGACTCTGGTCCAAAGCCGGTTGGACCAGCACCACGCGACACGACGTCGCTTATATTGAAACGCCTGACGGCACGAAGTTTGTCCTCGCAATATTCACAACTGAACACTCGAACGACCGCGAGATCATCCCGACCGTTGCCCGCGTTGTGATCGACGGCCTGAAGGAAGTGAAGTGAAGCAACAACCGCCAGCCAAAGACGACCTGCAAAGGAAGGTCGAAGAAGTTAAGCAGGACGCCGACGTGCAGCGCGCCTTAAGTCAGGCGACGCCGGTCGAAAAGCGCGGCAAAGGTTCGGTTGCGCGCGCTCGCGACAAGTTCGTCATCGGCACGCACCTGTTTCTGCTGATTGCCCTCGGCGCTATACACCAGCTACTCAATCGATTCGGCTTCTACGACCGATATCCGCTGACGAGGAAGTTAATCATAGCAATCGCGGTCATTGTTGTTGCCCTGATGATTTTGCGTTTGCTGGATGTTTACTTAATCGGCCGAGTTCCAAACGCCGTCTACCAGTACAACCTGAAACGCGTCTCGCGGCTGGTCCTGTGGCTCGTAATCGGGTTTTTCGTTTTAACGATCTTCTTTCAAAACTGGTACACCGCTGTCGTCTCGTTTGGTCTGATCTCGCTGATACTCGGTTTCGCGTTGCAGACGCCGATCACGAGTTTCATCGGCTGGATCTACATCCTCGTGCGCGAGCCTTATCGCGTCGGCGATCGCATCAAGATCGGAACTGCAACCGGCGACGTCATCGAGGTCAACTATCTCGATACCACGCTCTGGGAATTCGGCGGCGACTACCTTTCCACCGAACATCCGAGCGGCAGGATCATCAAGTTTCCAAATTCGACCGTGCTGAGCTCGCCTGTCTACAACTACACGTGGCCGCTGTTTCCGTACATCTGGAACGAGATCAGGTTTCACGTTGCTTACAATGCGGATCTCGAATTCGTTGCGGCGACGATGAAGAAGGTTGCGGAGCAGGAAGTTGGGGAAGAGATGATGAAGCAGGTCGAGGTCTTTCGCGAAATCCTGGCCCAAACGCCGGTGAATCATGTGGAGGTCCAGGAACGTCCCGTGGTCCTGTTTCGCGCGAGCGACAACACGTGGCTCGAAGCGATCGTGCGTTACCTGGTCCATCCAAAAGAAGCGGGACGCGTGAAATCGCGACTGATCATGGAACTACTCGAAAAGTTGAACGCTGAACCGGATCGCGTCCTCTTCCCAAAAGACAACACCCGCTGAATCCTCCGGGAACCTTTACGCTAAGTGCGTGTCTAAATCTGCAAGTCTTCGCCGTGGAGGAATGCAGATGACTCCGAAAGCTATCATTCCCGCGCCCGGCGCCAACCCCATCGGCTTGCAACTCGACAACCTGAAGTAAGTCCAGCCACGGATAACACGGATGGACACGGATTTTCTGATCTGTGTTCATCCGTGTTCATCTGTGGCCTAGCTTTTTAGGCCGGAATGCGTTGTAATTTGCCCCATGAGAAATCGTCTTTTGTGGTTGGTTGGCGTTGCTGTCTTGCTGGCTGGGGTGGGCGTGGGCGCCCAGGATATAACGGGCGGCGGCAGCCTGCTCCGCGACATCACCGGTGGCGCGGCCCTGATCTTTCGCGCCCCGCAGAACCCGAGCGTGCAACTCTCGGGAGCCACTGGTGGCGGCCGCGTCAAGGCCAAAAACAAACCGCCGGTACGGAAACAGGATCAGATCATCGCGCGGGCCAACGCAGCCCGCAGTGCTCCAAAGCCGCGTTACGCTGAGGCCGAAGAGCAGTATCAACTGGCCGCGCAGATCGCGCCTGATGATGCACGCGCATTTGCAGGTTTAGGAAATATCTACGTGGACCAGGGTAAGTTTACGCAGGCAGTCGACGCCTATCAGAAAGCCCTCAAGGTAAAACCGGATTACAACGGCGCATATCTACCACTCGCGTTTTCGCTGGCGCGTTTGAACCGATACCCGGAAGCCATCGACATTTACAAGGAAACGATAAAGCGCGATCCAGGTCCAGAGGTCTATAACAATCTGAGTTTTGCTTACAACCATAACGGACAGTACCAGGAGGCTGTTGACGCTAGTCTGCAGACCATCAAGCTGCTCGGCGAAACCGGTGAAGCATACAAACTCGGATTTCAGGAGCGAAACGAGATCCGCTCTTACGCTTACAAGAACCTCGGCAACGCTTACAACGGTTTGAAGCGTTACGACGAAGCCGCCACGGCGCTCAAGAAGTCATCCGAGATCGAGCCGACGAACGCGTCTGCTCACTTCAATCTGGGACTGACTCTCTACAACGCGGGCCGTTATTCGGAAGCGATTGAATCGTACAAGGAAGTCATAAAGCTGAGACCAAATCTGGGCGTGGCTTACTTCAATCTCGGACTTACTTACCGTGCGATAAACGACAAGCCTGCTGCCATGGCCCAGTACGAGGCGCTGAAGGGCATCGACAGCGAGATGGCAAAGCAGCTTTTGGACGCGATCAAGCAATAGCAAATTCCAACCAATAAAATGCTCGTCGGGCAAAAGTGGACCCTGACCCAGGAAGCCTTCGACAAGCTGCTGATCGCGTTGGGAGGCGATCGCGAGAGCGGCAGCGAAAAGTATCTCCAGATCCGAAACAATCTCACACGCTTCTTCGAGTGGCGCGGCTGCGCCTTTCCCGAAGATCACGCCGACGAAACGTTCAATCGCATCGCGAAAAAGGTCACTGAAGGCGAAGAGATTCTCAATCCTTCCGGCTATGCCATGGGTGTCGCCCGGCTCTTATTTCTCGAGATCATTAAAAGCCAGCAGCGCGAGCAGTCGGCGCTGAACGAACTGGGCACCGCCCCGGACGTTTATGTCGAGCCCGAGGACGGCGAGGAACGACTCGAATGTCTGCAAGGCTGTCTCCAGACGCTTTCGCCGGACAATCGCGAGCTGATCCTTCAGTACTACCAGGGTGAAAAAGGCGAAAAGATCCAGAACCGGAAGAAGCTTCTCGAAAAGTTGGGTATTCCAGTTAACACGTTGAGAATGCGTGCTTTACGCCTGCGCGAAAGGCTCCAGGGCTGCGTCGAGCAGTGTCTGACCCGGGCCTGAAAATTTACTGTGATGAAAATGCTGATTTGGCCACTTGTAAGTGGAAGGCGGCACACTCAATCGGGCGAACTGTAGGGGCGGCACTCCGTGGCCGCCCGACCCAGGAAAAAAATCTCTTGCGAACCACGGGCGGCCACAGAGT
>DATENQ010000076.1:0-5601 GCA_035275005.1 Pyrinomonadaceae bacterium
AACGCCTTCCCGTGGGGTAGGAGCACCGACGGCAGCAACCAGCAACATCGTGTCGCCATACTGGATAACAACTGAGCCGTCCGCTTGTTTCGCAACGCGTCCGGTTTCAACGGTCAACTCCTTTTCGCCGAGCTTGATTGACTCTTTGAGGTATTTCTTTTCTGACATTTTATGTTCTCCTTCGAACTAACACCTGAACACTCTCAGGTCGCGGGCGTCTCCAACGACTGGGTGCCAACGCTGTTTTGAGCAAGCAAACTTGCTGAGTTTGACCGCCAACGTGATGCGGGGTAGGACTATGGGCTACAGAAAAAGGCGGCACGAGCCTCTTGAACCGTGAAGCTCATGCCGCCTTATTGCTCGAAGCTTGGGCCGTACACGTCTGCTTGTTTGCAGTCAATCGCCGTCACGTTCGGCACTGCCACAAGCTCTTCGATAGACGTGGGCTTTTAACTATACAGAGATTCGAAGCTCTCTCTCGGTGTTTTCTTTTTGTTACCGGCGCAGACCTAAACGATTAACTACCTCATGGTAGCGTTCTATATCAGTGCGCTTTAGGTAATCCAACAGACTCCGTCGTTGCGAGACCATTTTCAGCAGGCCGCGCCGCGAATGATTGTCTTTTTTGTGGGTCTTGAAATGCTCAGTGAGGTCGGTAATTCTCTTGCTCAGAAGTGCGACCTGAACTTGAGGTGAACCAGTATCTCCCTCTTTCGTACGAAACTCCGAAACTATCTGTTCCTTGGTTTGTTTTGCTAACGCCACTTGCTTGAATGGTCCTCCCTGACCGCAGTAACTCCGCCTAAAAGCGGCAACCGCTAAACTTAAAAAGCTGCCTCACTGTAACATGAGCCGCAAAAAAGCACAAAAGGAACAAAAGTCTTTATAGGTCATATAGGTCCTGTACGACCTATTATTTGTGACTTTTGTGCCTCTTTGTGGCACTATCCCGCCAAATGTCAAAAGCCAAAATCGTGATACTCGGAGGCGGGTTTGGAGGGGTGTTTACCGCTCTCGAGCTCGCGGGATCCGCGGACGTGACGCTCGTTAGCGACGCCGACCATTTCCTTTTTACGCCGATGCTCTACGAGTATCTGAGCGGCGAAGTCGAAGCCTGGCACATCGCCCCCAGATACGATGAACTGCTCGAAGGCAACATTCACTTCGTACAAAGCTACGCAACCGCTATCGATCTCAAGGCGCAGACAGTTTCTGTTCCCAGTCATTATGAAAAGACACTGAACTACGACATGTTGGTACTCGCTATGGGCGGCATTACCAACTACGTCGGCGTCGAAGGAGCGGAACAGTTCTCGTTGCCTTTCCGGAAGCTTGCCCATGCGAACGACCTGCGACGCCGGATGATAGCTGCGCTTGATCGGATACCGCCGGACATGCCATCGGAGGACGTCCAGCGTGAAGTGACCTTCGCGGTAGTGGGCGCAGGCGCGAGTGGGTGTGAGCTGTCAACCAAGATGGCTGACCTGCTGAACGATTCGTTTAAGCGCCGGGCACTCCACGGCCAGCCGCGCGTGCTCGTGATCGAAATGGGCGACAGGGTCGTGCCGGGAATGGGTGAACAGATCCGCGAGTTTGTCGAAGAGGCGCTGCGAGAGTCTCATGTTGAAGTGCGTACGAAAACACGAGTAGTGAAAGTGACGAGCAATGAGGTCACTTTCGAGCACGAAGGAAAACAGGAAACACTCAAGACTGCCGGAGTGGTATGGACTGGTGGCGTGAAAATGAATCCACTGATCGAGCAGCTTGACGTTGAAAAGAACAATCGCGGCTTGCTGATGGTCCAACCGACTTTGCAGCTATCACAACACGTAAACATTTTCGCGCTCGGCGATATCGCTTTCTATCCTGACGCAACGCCGACACTCGCGGGCACCGCTCAACTGGCTTTCCAGCAGGCGAGTCTCGCTGGTCGCAACATCAAGGCGTATATGGAGGGAAAGGAACTTCATACTAAACACTTCGAGGAGTTGGGAGAGGCGATCAGCCTCGGCACTGAACGAGCCGCGGTACTGACCGGAGGAAAAGCATTCGGAGGAGCGCTCGCGCGTCAAGCGCGATTCGCGTTGTACACATCACGCTTGCCGACGTGGCATCACCGGCTGCGTGTGGGCGCGAGTTGGTTCTTTGAAGGAACACAGATGAAACCGATCTAAAGATCGATCAGCGTTTATCTGGATTGCAAATCCGTTTCATCCGCGTTACTGGAACGGTAGTTGAAAGCTAGTCGGGACATGGCGCCCGTAAAGCTGCGAATTCTGCTGGTTGTACTGTTTTTAGTGATCGTGGCGCTTGTTTCGATCGCGGTCACTTTTCGAACGACGCCTGTTGTCCCGGCGCTTGATCTTCCACCAACGTCACCAGTAACGATCGGAACACCGCTACCGCCGACAGAATCTCCCACACCAATCACTTCGAACTTTGTCGGCACAGCGGATCTCATCATCCCCGTCGCCGGAGTTAAACCAGAACAACTGATCGACACATTCGACGACGCACGCTCTGAAGGCCGCGTACACGACGCAATCGATATTATGGCGCCCGCTGAAACTCCTGTGATTGCTGCCACAGACGGCAAGATTGTCAAACTCTTTCAAAGCGAACGCGGAGGCACAACGATCTACCAACTCAACGCAAACCAAGATCTAATCTTTTATTACGCTCACCTCTCTCGTTATGCCGATGGTCTGGCCGAAGGCGATCTTGTTCGACAGGGCCAGGTCATCGCATACGTCGGCGACACCGGAAACGCCGGCGCCGGCAACTACCATCTGCACTTCTCGATCGCAGCCGTTTCAGACCCCAAGCGCTACTGGGAAGGCACCAATATCAACCCGTACCCGCTGCTACAGAACCGAGCGCGATAACACCTTGATCGTTCGTAAATCGTTCAGAAAACCCGCGTAAACACTGGCCTCTCGCTGGAACGCCCGTTGCTCCTACACCTCCGAACACATCTGTTCGAGGAGTTCAAAATGACCAGTCACCGTCTATTATTATTTCTCGCTTTCGTCGTATGTTTGCTAACGAGCTGTGCGCCCGGTCCAACATCCGGCCCAACCAATGCGCCGGCTAATTCGAACGCCGTGTCCCTGGCCAGCCCGTCGCCAACTGCATCCGCGTCACCTGCGAACACCAGCACTGCGTCGGCCGAGATCACTTTGCCGCTGCTCGATGCATTGTTGACTGACGAGAAGTTTGTAGCCCGAGCAAAACAAAACCTTAAACTCTCCGACGAACAGATCGAATCGCTCAAGCGCGTCTCGAGTGAGCAGGTCGCACGATTGCGCGAAGCCAACGCCGAAGACGCCGATGGCGCTGAGGGCAATCCTCGTAAACGCGCCGAACAGGAACTGCGCACGATTCTCGGTGAACAGAAAGCGCGAGACCTCGCGACACTCGCAAACGAGTACTGGACCAAGGGCGACCCGGCGGAAGCTTCAGATGACAAAGCGCAGATGCTGCCTGGTCCAAACGCAGTGCCGACAGACACGCGCGTAGTCGTCAACATTCCGGCATTTCGCATGGACCTCTTTCAGGATGGCTCGCTGCTGAAGACGTACAAGATTGGAATCGGCTATCCGGAGTTTCCTTTGCCGCAGGGATTGCGTAAGGCACAAACGATAATCTTTAACCCGACCTGGACGCCACCGGATTCGCCGTGGGTGGCAAAGATGAAGAACGCTACGCCCGGAGAGACGATCGCTGCAGGTGATAAAGATAATCCGCTTGGACCAATCAAGATTCCGATCGGCTTGCCTTCGCTAATTCACGGCGGCAAGTCGCCCGCGAAGATCGGCAAGTTTGCTTCGCACGGGTGTGTTGGTTTGACGACGCCGCAAATCAAAGACTTCGCTGCGATGCTTGCCAAAGCGTCGAACACAACCGACGTCTCAGACAAGTCGATCACCACGTACCTGGAAGACAAAGAGCGCACGCAGACTGTCAAACTCAATCAAACTGTTCCGGTAGAACTACGCTACGAGACGATCGTGTTGGAGGACGACGGAAAGCTGCACATCTACAAAGACGTCTACACGCAGGATACCAACACTGAAGAGAACTTGCGTCGCGTGTTGGAGTCGCATGGCATGAAGCTGGAAGATCTCTCTGAGCAACAGCGACAGCAAGCTCTCGATGCGTTGAAGCCGGATTTGAAGAAAGAGGTCGTGATCGATCTGGCGGGCACGGTTCAGAAGGGTTATCCCGTCGCGGTTAATCTCGATAATGGGAGCGGAAAAAAACCGACCGCTGATAAACGCAGATCTAAGACGGATTAAGTGTGAAGAAATTACAATCCGTAATTTCCGTATTTATCTGCGGCTCAATCGGAGCGCCGGCCTCACCGTAGTAGGGGCGACCGGATTCGATCGCCTCAAAGTATTCCTCGATGCGGTCGAGCACTTCTTCCACCGTGTGAGAGTGGTAGATCGACGTGCGAAACAGCGCGCCGCCCTGCAAGCCGCGCGTGAACTGTCCCGCGAGCTGCTTCATCCGGTTGATCGCCGGCGTCTCGGGCATATCTTCGCGCAACATGTCGAAGTATTCGTGCAGGATCGCGCGCTTGTCAGCTAACGTCGGTTCAAAGATCGGCCGCCCGTGCATCGCGTCTTCGATCTGTCGAAAGATCCACGGATTCGCCATCGCGCCGCGCCCGATCAAAACTCCGTCACAACCAGTCTCACGAAACTTCGCAAACGCTCCCTCGATCGTCGTGACGTCGCCACTGCCCGACACCGGCACGCGCACAGCTTCCTTCACCTGACGCACGAGATCCCAGTTCGCGAGCCCGCGATAACCCTGCTCCTTCGTGCGACCGTGCAGCGCGATGTGCTCCACGCCACAATCTTCCGCGAGTTTCGCCGTATCGACCGCATTGATCGTGTGATCGTAAAAGCCCGCACGAATCTTCACCGTCAACGGTATCGTGATCGTTTTCTTGATCGCTTTGAGAATCCCTTCGAGCCGGCAGTGGTCCTTGAGCAGTCCTGATCCGCCACCGTGCTTCACGACCTTCGGCGCGGGACAACCGCAATTCACGTCGAGAATATCGGCGCCAACTTCCTGGGCCATCTCCGCGGCCATGCACATGCGCTCCGGCTGTCCGCCAAAAATCTGCACTGCAAACGGCCGCTCATCCTCGTAAAACCGCATTTGCCGTTTCGACTTCGGATTGTTTCGCGTGAGACCTTCGACCGAGATGAACTCCGAAACAGACAGACCAACACCGCCGCGCCTCTTCAACAGGCGTCGAAACGAGACGTCAGTCACACCCGCCATTGGCGAAAGCACCAGTGGCGGATTGATCTCGATTTCACGAATCTTGAACGGCTTGATGTCAGTCGTCATGGTTTAATCGTAACCGGAGTTCCAATTGAAACAGCGTCGTACAACTCCTTAATATCTTCATTCTCCAACGCGACGCAGCCCCATGTCCAATCGCTTTTGGCCCCGTGACCATGAATGTAGATCAGACCACCGAGTTTGGTGTACTGCGGCGGCGCCGTCTTCTTGAGATTCGCCTCGACAATCGCGTCATGTTGCGCCTTCGTGATCAGCCCGTCACGCAAGCCGCGCGCTGCG
>DATENQ010000077.1:0-3467 GCA_035275005.1 Pyrinomonadaceae bacterium
GTGTAGATCGGAACGTTGATCGCGCCGAGACTCAGGATCGCGAGATCGGCGATCGACCAATCGGGTCGATTCTCGGAAAGCAAGGCAATGCGATCTCCCGGCCGCACGCCGAGACCAGCCAGGCCAAGAGCAACATTCTTAACGCGCTCGACGAAGGCAGCCGCGGGAATGTTGTGCCACTTGCCGTCAGCGCGGTAATTCAGCGCATCTTCTTTGTTGTGACGTGAAACTGCGCCAAGGATTAAACCCGGAACGGAAGAGGCCATTTAGAATTTACATCCTCACAAGAATAAATTAGCCGCAGATGAACGCAGGTTAACGCTGATCTGGCATCTGCGTTAATCCGCGTTCATCTGCGGCCCTGCTTCTGCGATGGCGCTTTCGCGGTGCGTTTTCGACGCGGCCGTTGAGTGTGGCCAGTGCGGCCACGATCAGGAACAGCAACGCATTTGACGTCGTGTGCAATGTGAAATCGAAAAAGCTGTGCACCAACACAGCAAAGCAGCCACTCAACGCCGCCAGCGCGACGCCACGCCGGAAATCATCCTGCGATCGGGCACGCTTCAAGGCTAGATAAAACAACAACACGACAAAGCTTAGCGCCACAACGCCGCCAATGATCCCGCCATCGGAAAGCACTTGCAGATAGTCGTTGTGCGCCTGCTCGAGCCGGAAGAAACCATTACGCGTGTCGTACTTCGTATAAACCACACCAAACGCGCCCAACCCGGTGCCGACGTATGGATGCGCCTTGATTATGTCCAGCGTCACCGACCAAAAATGCGCGCGACCGGTAGTCGGATCGTTATAGTTGACGCTGTCGATAAAACGATAGATCGAAAACTCACCACCCAGGGTCATCACACCAATAAACAAACCAACCAGCAATGCCGCCGCCATCCCAACCCGCATGCCGACCTGCTTCAACCGGCTCGAATGCGTTCTGCGCCGCTCACTGTGCGATCGCCAAATCGCCGTCACTACGACAAGAAACATGATCTCCGCCACCAGGCTGATGATGCCGCCGCGCGACGCGGTCATCACGAGCGCAATACCCATCATTCCGGCGATGAACACGTAAAGCAGTCGCTTGTCTTTGTCGACGCCGCCCGCGAAAAGCAAACCTAAGGGAAGCGCAATCGTCAGTTCCATGTAACCGGCGAAATGGTGTCGATTGATGAAGGGACCGAAAGCAGTGCTCTGGGGCAGTTCCCGCATCCAGTAAACCTTGTTTGGACTCGTGAACGACTGCGTCAACCCGAATATCGCGAGGCAAAAACCGAAGATCATGATCGTCCGCACCAGCACGTGCAGGCGATGTGGCGTGTCGACAAAAACAAGGGTCGCCGAAAAATAGATCAGCAGCGTTGCGAGTTGGACCAGCACGAGTCGCGTTGAGTAAGGATCGAGTGACAAGGTGTTGGCGAGCCCGAAAGCTGTTTCAGATGACACGGCGCGGAGTGGCAGCAGTTGCACTAAGCCGAGCGCCAAAGCTCCGAGCAGAGGCAGTTGCAGCAGGTTGCGGCTGACTCTGAAATTGCCGAGACGCCACGAGTCGGCCACCCACAAAACCAGGACCGTCAGTCCGCCGAGATTGAACAACCCGAGCGCCCAGTAGTGAACGGTGCCGTAAGCGAGCGCCGAAAGCACGATCGCGATGCAGATCACGAGAAAGGCAAACCGGCTGGCCAGCGTGTGCCTGGGGCGATGAACGCGAGGTTCCGAAGAGCTCGTTCTCGCCAGTGGCGGCGTGCTGTCCGTAACCGCGATGCTAGTGTCGTTTGATACTGAAGTTGTCATACCAAACCGATCCAAAAATCGGACAAACCGGCGTTTCTTCAGAGACGCATGAATTACGCACAATCCTCACGATCACAGCTTCAGCTTTTTCCCCGGTCTTGAAAGTGAAATTGACGCGATTCCAGTTGTTCGTGCCGCGCGGCGCCGCCGTTGATGCAACGATTGTCTTTTGGTCGACCGGATCGACGATATCGATCAGCGGCGTGCTTCCGCTCTCGAGATTCTCAGTGCTCACGTAACCTTCAAACTCGTACTCCGTCTGCGGCTCGACGAGCACAAGCTGCGCGACCTGCACTGGTCCAACGTTCGTGCGCACTTGAAATACCCAATGCAGACTTCGCCCGCCCTTTTGGCTCTTGTTTGCATCGATGTCGATTGCCACTTGTGGCGCGCCCTTGTCCTGCCAGCCAAAGGGCATGTCTAACCCGTAACTACCCGCCTCTTCGAAACTGCTATCGAAGATGCGGCCTACTTCCGTACGAAGGCCGTCGCTCGCAATGTCGTTCCACACTTTGAGCGCATCGTGATAACGGTGCTCGTTCTTGAGACTCGCGATGATCGACTGGCCGCTCGCGAGGTTGGCTTTCCGGTCCTCGATGCTCATCTCGTTCCAAAACTTTAGCCCCTGGTCGATCTGTTTGAGCCCGATCAGATAGACCGCGAATTGCGCCTGCGTGGTGGAGTTGTCGCCGATCGCTTTCCTGATTGCCGGTGCGTCATCCTGGTGGATCTGCCAGGCCAGGTTGAATACCTGCGGTTGAAATTCCGGCTCGGCTTTGCTGGCGAGACGCAGTTCAGCGAAAGCTTCGTCGTAGCGGCCGTCGCGCACTAACAAGTTGCCCAGATACCAGCGCGGGTAAGCGTAGGCCGGGGCAAGTTCGACTGCGCGTCTCAGCGCGTGCTCCGCTTTTGCGGTCTCGCCGACCTGTTCGTACGCGGTTCCGAGAGACGTCCAGTAGCGATAATCGTTGGGAGAGAGACTGACAGCTTTTTCGTACTCCCCGATTCCCCGAGCCTGTTGCTCCAGCGAGAGGACTTTCTGCGAAACCTGGCCCATGCGCCAGTGCGTCATCGGATCATCAGGCCCCATCGAAACCGCCCGTTGCGCGGCTTCGACGCTGTTTGTCTCCGTATTGAAGTACTCTGCGAACGTATTTCCCAAATACCAGCGGACGACAAAGTACGACCAGACAGCAGCAACCAGCACCAGCAGGATCAACACTACCCTGACCAGCGGATTCCTAACGTTTACCTGAATTAACTCCTGCGCCATTTCCTTTGCGTTACTTTGCGCCTTTGCGCGAGAAATCTTCTTATCGAGAGCTTAAGTCTTCCATCGTGATGCGCATCCGCTTCACAACGATCTGCTTCTCCGTGCAGCACTGCAGGATCTCCTGAATGCGCTCCTCACTCATCTTTAAGCTCGAGATCACTATCTCATCAATCTCGTGCTGAGCGCACACCGTCCCGAGATCTCCATTGCCGCCAAACACCCGTAACCCGTGAATAACCTTCCCGCTCTTCGCCGGATCGTCATCCAAAAAACCAATCGGAGCAAGCTGTAACTCGCGATTGTTCCTCAACTCGCGCAACAAAAGCTCGCCGCCGTCACCCGCGCCATAGATCAACACGCGACGTCCATTCTGTTTACTAACAGCCGGCACAAG
>DATENQ010000078.1:0-28998 GCA_035275005.1 Pyrinomonadaceae bacterium
GCGATTAACTTCTCGGGGCTCACAAGCAAAGTGTTTCCAGCGAAAGCCGAATAACACGCATAAGGCGAGTCGCCGTAACCGGTTGGACCAAGTGGCAACACTTGCCAGAGACTCTGTCCGGCAGAGACCAGGAAATCCACAAACTTGTACGCCTCTGGACCAAGGTTGCCAATGCCATATGGTCCGGGCAGCGACGTCGGATGCAGCAAGATGCCGCTCATTCGTTGACCAGATTTATCTTTAGTCACTTTATTAAACCCATCCACAGGTTACACAGATTGTTTTAATAATCTGCGTAATCTATGGATTAAAAGGCCCCGAACGCTATCGCCGTTTGCGCCGGCAATATCAGCAGCGCCGCACCCTTGCTGACGCGACCCGTCGTCTCGCGTCCAATTAACGACTTCAACATCACTCCATCTTTCAATCCAATCGACCTTGCGGGGATCATCACCGGCTTCGGTTTGTTTTCACGATTGAATGCGACGATTATCGTTTCCGCACCAAGCTGGCGCGCGAAGACATAGCTGTCGTCATCATAAAAAAGATCGATCAACTTTCCGGCGCGCATCGCCGCATGCTCACGACGTAAACGGATCCACGCGCGTGTCCAATCAAACATCTCGCGCTCTTTCGGTTTCCGCCCTTCAGCCGTGAACGCTGCGCTCGGAAAAAACCGCCGATTATCGGGATCTTCCTTGCCTTCCATCGCGATCTCTTCACCGGCATAAAGCTGCGGAATCCCTCGAACACTCAGTACAAACGCCGCGTGCATCATCGCCCCTGCGCTGCTCGCGCCTTCAAGCGACATGAACCGCATCGTATCGTGGTTGTTCGCGAGCACGGTGAGCTTCGAAGGATCGGGATAGAGCGCGTCGTATTTCAACTGGTGGGCCAACGCCGATGCCGGCGCTTTGTTAGTAAAGACCTGCAGCGACGCGTTCCATAACGCAAAGTCGAAAACCGAATCAAGCTTCGTATCGATGCCATCCCAGCCTTCGTGACCACCAATAAAGAACGCCGTGTGCGCCGCATCACGCTCGAAGACTTCTCCCACCATCCATAGCTTCGGATATTGCCGGTGCAGCGCGTTTGAAAGATCGCGAATGAAGAAGCGCGGCATGTACTGGATCGTGTCCTGACGAATGCCGTCGATACCGGTGACTCCGGCCCACCACAACGCGTTCTGGATCTCGTAGCGCGCGACTTCCGGTTCTTCCTGATTCATGTCAGGAAGGTCGTCGTTGAACCAGCCGTCGAGTGTGTTGCGAAAATCGCTTTGATTAGAGTGTGGTGAGAGCAGCACGCTGTTTCGAAACTTGTTGAGCTGATGCTGCGCGAGCGTGCCGTGAAACCATTGCGGGAGCGGCGGATCGTTGACCCACGGATGTTGTGAACCGACGTGGTTCGCCACCTGGTCCTGGATGATCTTGATGCCGAGGGCGTGCGCCTTTTGGACCAGCTCGCGCAACGTCGCCAGGTCGCCGAAGCGATCTTCCACGGCGTAGTAATCGATAGCGTGATAGCCGTGATAGTAAGTGTTTGGACACCAGGGTTTGCCGCAGCGATTCACGCCGTTCCAATTGTCGTACCAGGGCGTTAACCAGAGCGCGGTAACGCCGAGATCTTTCAAATAAGGCAACTCGTTGATAATCCCGCGCAAATCACCGCCGTGAAAGCCGCGGGGGTTGTTACGGTCGTTGGCTTCGGGGGGTGAGTCTTTGGGAGCGTTGTTCGCGGTGTCGCCGTCGGCGAAGCGATCGATCATTATCAGGTAGATCACGTCGTCAGTCGTGATGCCCTGGAAGTTGCTCCGCACGTCTACCGGCGCTTCAAGACTGAACGGGATCATGGTGCTACCGTTTGCATTCTCGAGAAGCAACGGATACTTACCTGGACGCAGCGAAGGACTGATCTCAACATCGACAAAAAGATAAGTGCCTGTCTCGTTAACCGAGACTTCCGACGCGCGCAGTTCCGGATTCAAAGGACGTATTCGCGCCCCGCGCAGGCCCGTACCACGCACGAGCAGCCGGACAGGGTTGATTGTGTGGCGAGCCCACCATGAAGGCGGATCGACTTTCGTGACGGAAGGAGTCGTTTGAGTAAACGCGGAACCAGACCAGAGGCAAATGACTCCCAGCGCAAGTGCAACTTTTCGTTTCGTGTGCAAGTTTGTCTTTGTCTCACGCAAAGACGCAAAGACTGCAAAGAGAACTCGCATAAGCTGTGCAGCCTTTGCGCCCTTGCGTGAAAACATTCTTAGTTGCCCGGTGTGCGTGGCTTCGCGCTGTCACCGGAGGCCGTGATTGGTAACGGCGGCAACGATTCGCCGTCCTTCATCGGAGTCAGCGGTGTGTCGCCGTGACGGTTACCTTCGTCCAACCTCTTGAATTCCGCTAACTCTTTGTCCGCCTCGTCCTTCTTCTTCAACCGCGAGTAAGCAAGAAAGAGCTGGTAATGCACCCCTGGATCTTTCGTGTTCAATTCAACTCCACGAAGCAGCAGCGGCACCGCTTCTTCATATCGCCTTAACTTCACGAGCAAACGTCCCAGATCGTGATACGACGGAAAACCTTTTGGATCGAGCTCAATCGCACGTCGCAGCAAGCGCTCGGCTTCGACGTTTTCTCCACGTTGACTCGCGATGTAACCGAGGTTCGCAATCGCGTCGGGATTGTCAGGCTGAAGTTTCAATGCCTGTTGAAACGCTGTGACTGCCTGGTCGTACTGTCCTACTGCTCGAGCCGAATAGCCGAGCAGGAAGTACAGGTTCGCATTGTCGGGATAGCGCTCGATCGCCTTGGCAAATACTTCACGCGCGCGCTCGTATCGGCGGCCACGTATGTTTGCAACGCCGAGACGCAGGTGATAGACGAGTTGACCCTGCGACTGTTCGAGTGCTTTTTCGTAAAACGGAATCGCCTTCTCGGTGAGCTGCTTTTTCAGCAACTCTTCACCAATCATGAAATTGACTTCGGGAAACACCGGGCGCAATTCGAGAGCCCTGGTCCAATGCGTCAATGCCACGTTTGAGTCACCCTGCGCCGATACGATCAATCCGAGGCGGTAGTACGGATCGGCTTCGTTCGGCGACAACGCTGAGGCGGACGTCATCGCTTGTCGTGCTTCGTCGAGACGATCGAGGTTGTAGAGCGCCAGCCCGAGGTTGTAGAGCACTTCATACGTCCGCGGCTTCAGCTCATTGGTGCGCTGGAACAGACGCACGGCTTCGGCGTACTCGTGTGCCTCTGCCAGTTTCAGCCCGAGGGTGAAAAGCGCTGCTGCGCCTGCGGTCTTTTCCAGCAGCGGGACTGCGCGCTTGTAATCTCCACGCGCGGCATACAGAGCACCGAGATTGAAGCTCGCGCGTTCGTGCTTAGGATCGATGCGCAGGACTTCCTCAAACTTCGCGATCGCTTCAGACGTGCGATTGGTGCGCGCCAACAACACACCGTAGTTCGACAAAGCACTCACCAGCTTCGGCTTCAAACGTAACGCCGCGTCGTACTGCTTCTCAGCCTCGGCAGTGTTGTCACGCTGATCGAGAATCACACCGAGTAAGCTATGAGCTTCAGCGTTTCCCGGATATGAACCAATGATCTTCCGAGTAGCCGCCTCCGCCTCTTCCAGTCGCCCCGCCTGAACCAGCGCGCTTGCTTCACTCAACAACGCATCGACATTGCCAGGGGATGTCCGCTGCGGTGTCGCGCCCGCAACGGTGAGCGACACGAAGCAAATAAGAAGAAACGATTTAAGTAAACCCATTGACCTTGATTCTAGCCATTAGAAGCACAAAAGGCACAAACGCTTGATCGAAAGACGTTTGTGCTTTTTGTGCCTTTTGGTGGCCTAAAAACTTAGAAGATGAACTTGAGGGAGAACTCCATCTGCCGGCGCCGCTGCTCACTTATGTCGCGCCCGAATTCGCCTTCGTTGTTGAAGTCAGCCTTCGGCGATGAACGATTCGCGCGATTCAAAACGTTATACGCGGAGAACCGGAACTGCACATTGAACGCCTCGCTAATTGCGCTGATGGGGAAATTTTTAAAGAACGAAGCGTCCCAGTAAAACTGCTGCCGGCCACGGAACACGTTCCGGCCGAGTGAGCCAATGTTGGGGAAGTCCTGCCTTCTGACGGTAGCGCTGACCGGCGGATCTCCCGGGAAAATTCTTGTAGTCGAACACCGAAAGGCATTGCGATTGAGTTCGCGTCCGTCAGCCTGTTGGGCCGAAGTCGGAGTCGGGTCGCCGATTATATCGACGCGCCCACTGTCGCATGTCACGTTAAATACCGGACCACTCTGCCAGACGACGATGTTGTTGAACTGCCATCCACCAACAACCGCGTCCACACCGCGATTCATGTCCGTACCAAACCGTCGCCCTCTTCCAAACGGCAGATCCCACACATCAGAAAACGTAAAGCGATGTCTGACGTCGGTGTCCGCATTGCCGCGGTCGAGATCAGGTCTCAACGGATTGTCAAAACCGCAATCGCGCGCACTCGCACCGTTGCTGCAGATCCCGCCCGGTGAATCATCGATCGCGTGGGCCCACGTGTATGACGCCAGGACCGAGAGTCCTTTGACAAAACGTTTCTCGAGCTTGGTTTGAAGCGAATCATACCTGGAGCTACCAGTGTATCTCTGAGCAATAACTTGCGAGATGTTCGGCACCTCTCGTGAGCCTGGACCTCCCTGATCACCGGCATTGCCGATGTTTTGCAACACCAGAAGGTTTCGGCCCAGCGATCCGACGTATGCAGCTTCGGCCAGCCAATTGGGGGCAAATTCATACTGCCATGTCAAATTGTACTGGTGGTACATCTCATCCTTGCGATTCGGATCGTTGAAACGGATCGTACCGCCAGTAGGCGCGAGAAAGCTCGTGCCGGGCGCTTGCACGGTGAACGGCGCAGTCGGAACACCGCGATCAAACGGATTGCGAGCGAGGAAGAAAGCAGGACATCCGCCCGGATTAGTAATCGGGTTGCAGGAATAACTGGCCGCGCCAGTTCCCGGGTTTGAAGTAAGAGGCTGTGCCGCGGAGGTATCGGTTGCGTAGAGCAGACCATAGCCGCCGCGCAGAACCAACGTCTTATCACCCTTGAAGCCACTGTAAGCAAAACCGATTCGCGGTCCAAAATTATTTTTGTCGGTGTCTGCGAGATCGCGTCCGCCGGGCGCATTATCACCCGCCATCTGAAGCGTCCGGGTTTCCGGAACGAAGTTGCTCTGTAGATCGAAGCGTTCGGTTGGAGCAGTGAAAATGTCGTAACGCAGATCCAGATTCAGAGTTAAATCAGGATTGACCTTCCAGTCGTCCTGGACGAAGAAAGCAATCTCCTTGCTCGATTGGTAGTATGGACCACCCGGATCGCCTCGCGTCACAAAACCCGGCCGGTAACCAAGCAGGAAGTTGGCCAGCGATGAGCCGGTATCATTGGGACCGATGCCGTTGTAATTACCGGAGACGAAGCCGCTGTCGGTGGTGCCGTACTGGTAGTTTCCTTTGGTGCCGCCGTTGCGACCGCCGTCGAAATTACTGTTTTGCCTGATGCGGTAGTCACCGCCAAACTTGTAGGTTGAATTTCCTTTGACGACGGTGACAGCATCGGCGACGTGAAAGTTGTTTGAGAGAAAATAGAATGGACCACCATCGCCGGTAAACTCAGTCGCGCGATCCTGGCCGTTGAAATTATCGACAATTCCCACCAGAACTATACCGCTCGTGTTTGGACTGATATTGATGTTGGGAGCGCCGAGATTTGCGGAGACTGTTGGACTAAATCCGCCAGTGCCGTTGACGCCGGTGTTGAAAATTCCGATTTGCACCCTCGTGTATCCGAAGCGCGCGTCGTTGACGACAGTGGGCGAGAAGATATGCGTATCGCCGAGGGTGAAACCTTTCGAATCGCCAAACTCATCACCGGCCGATGGTCCAGCCGGAAGATCGTTGCCGTTCGGCGAGGTGCCCAACGGGAAGAAGTTGTCGCGCGCTCGCGCTGTGTTGGATTTGCTGTAACGACCAAAAAGCGAGTTACTGTCAGTAAGTCGATGATCGATGCGGATGTCATAGCTGTCGACGACGGCATGTTCCTTGCGATTGGTCTCGAAGTTTCGACCAATAACCGGAAGATTCGGAAGCGGAAACGCATTCACATAATTCACCGCAAAGGGTGAGAATGGGCCACAGCTCGGACAATTTCGCAGATCGTTTCCGGGAATGGGTGTGCCGTTAGGAGCGAAGATCGTTCCCTTAGTGGCCATGATCTTTACGTTTCCAACAAGCGTGTACTCCTGCAAAACTCCTGGTTGTAACAACTCGCCAAAATCGCCCAGGCGCATCCGTGCGGTCGGAACAGGTACTGCCTGCGGATCGCCCGTACCACCGAAGATCGGCGTGCTGTTTCGCTGGCCGTTAAGCGAGAAAAAGAAGAACGAACGATTGCGGCCGTCGTAGAGAGCTGAGCCACCCTCGCCGGGCTTTGGCAAAAAGATTGGACCACCGACGGTGCCGTAGTAGTTGTGAGTAACTGTATTCGGTACGGGCGGTGAGTCAGGATTATCGAATTTGCCGGCGGCCGCGCTCAGAAACCGGCCCTGATAGATCTCGCCCGCCGTGCCGTGGACCTCGTTACCGCCGGACTTGAAAGTCGTGGAAATGATCCCGCCGCCTGCGCGTCCGGATTCCGCCGAAGGCACGCTCGATTCAATCTTGAACTCCGCAATTGCATCCGGTTGCGGATAAATCGCGATCTGACCAAACTGAGATTCGTTGTTGTCGACGCCGTCGAGCGTGAAGTTGTTGTTGGTTGCGCGCGCGCCATTGACGACCAGCACGGAACCACCCGATTCACGGAAACGGGTCGACTCAGTATTGTTCTGCCCACCGCCACCATCGACGAAGTTTCCGCCGCCACCGAGCAGACCGAGATTCGGGCGCGTCACACCCGGAGAAAGTCCCGCGAGGAGGGTAAAGTTTCTTTGCGGGATCGGCAGATCGGTTACTTGCCGGCCTGTGATCAGATCGCCACGTACGCTCGTCTCACTTTCGACCAGTGGAGCCGACTCAGCCGTGATCGTCACCGAGGAGCTAGTGCTGGCGACGTTGGCAAACTTCACGTCGAGGGGTAGACGAGAGTTTGTCTCCACTTGCACTGCTTCAATCGTCACGGCCTGAAAGCCGGAGCCTTCGACGGTAACGTTGTATGCGCCGGGCTCAAGATTGGTCACCGTGTACGTACCGTCGTCACTGGTATCAGTGGTACGGACCTCCCCGGTTTTCACGCTGGTGACTTTCACCTGGGCTTTGGAGACGAGTGCGTCGTTAGGGTCTTTGACGGTACCCACGATGGCGCCTTTATTGCTTTGGGCCAGGGCAGCAGTGGCGAAAATTAAGATGAGCAGGGTAGTGGCGAGTAACTTCGTCATTTTACGTTCCTCTAAGGCTGAAAAAGCGGATAAAACGGCGTGCGGGTACTGAACACGCTAAGCGAAAACTTAGTTTGTTGTCTCAGCGAACGAAGTTTTTAGTATAGATTGCGCGGGCTGTCAACAGTTTTTTAGCCACAGATTACACGGATTTTACGGATCAGGCAGCGAAGGCGGCGGCGAACTTGCTCGCGAGGACGAGGCTGAGGGCGCCCCTTAAGGTGGGCTTTTCGCCCAGGGTCGAGGGAAGAATGCGGGCCGAGGGGAGGCCGCGCCGGACGCTGTTGGCGATGGTTTCAGTTATCGCACTCTCGATTAGGTCCCAGGCGCGGGCGATCTCGCCACCAACGACAACCGCTTCCGGACTGAAACCGATAATCAGGTTTGAGATACCGACGCCGAGTTCCCGGGCAGTCTCTACCAGCGCTTCCTTTGCATTCGCTTCACCAGCAAGGGCGCGATCGACGACTTCGATAAACGTGACGTTTCTTGAACTGCGCGACAGTTTCAAATAACGCGCGATGGCTGCACGCTCCGAAGAGAAAGCCTCCCAACAGTCGTCGCTGCCGCACGAACACGGAACCGGCGCGCCACGCCCGATCACCATGTGTCCAAACTCACCTGCCGCTCCGCGCTGGCCGCGATAAACCTGACCGTCAAAAATGATCCCCGTGCCGACACCTTCCGCAACCAGGACGAGAATGAAATCTCGCGCGTCGTTGACTTCGGGCCGGCCAAACCAGAGCTCAGCAAGCGCGACCGCGTTGGCGTCGTTGTCGATCACCACCGGCAGGCCAACCGCGCTCGAGATCATTTCGCTGATCGGAAGATCGCGCCAGAGGAAGTAAGGAATGTAGAGCGCGTTTCCGGTGGATGGATCGACGAGACCAGGAAGACTTACGCCGACACCTTCGATCGATCCTTTGTAACGCGCGTTGAAATCGCTCACGATCTCGATCACGTGGCTGATTGTCTTATCGGGATCGGTGAGAAACTCTTCCTGATCGATGACGCGTCCGGCAAGATCGCTTGTGGCAATCGTGGTACACGTTGGAGTGATCGAAACGCCGAGCGCGATTGGTCCAACCGCTCGCAGTTTCAGCAACGTGGGCCGGCGCCCTCCAGTCGACTCCCCTTCCCCGACTTCTTCGACGAGTCCTTCGCTCTTGAGATCTTCGACGATGGCAGAGATGGTGGACCGCTGTAGCTCAGTTTCACGAGCAATCTCGGCGCGCGAGATTGGTTCGCGTTCGCGCACGTAGTTCAACACGATCTGCCGGTTGATGTCGCGGATCGTATTGAGCCGTGCCGCCTGTGCCTTTCTCAGATCAAGTCGTCGCAAAATTCAAAACTCCATCAGGGAAGAAAAACATTCTCACGCAAAGGCGCAAAGGAGGCAAAGTTGAAACATGACCTGGATTCAAACTTGGCTTTCTTTGCGCCTTTGCGTGAGAATCCCACGAACAATATTAGCGGCCTTTACCTTGTGTGATCGTGATTATCTTGTCAACAGCAGGCACATCGAAGTTCTCGACGCTGCCATTAGCCCACGTGATTTCAAGTTTATCGACCTTTGTCGCCGCGCCCAATCCGAAATGCAGCGTCAGATCGTTTTGAGAACAAAAAACCGCGCCACTCAAAACGTCCTGGCGCTGTCGCATACCGCCTGCTGTCAAATACGCAACGCTTCCGATCGCGTCCTTGGGAGTTTTCTTCGCCACGTCTCCAATCAATCTTAAACCAAGCCAATGCCCATTCGTCGCCGCCACGTTGCGCAACACGACCGGCTTCCCGTCGAGATTATTGATCACGAGATCAGGTCGACCATCGCCATCAAGATCTCCGATCGCCAGTCCACGTCCCGGCCACGCGTTCGCCAGCGCGCTTCCCGGCCGCGCGCCCACTCGTTCAAACTTGCCCTTGAGGTTGCGAAAGAGCAACGCCTGCTGCGCGTAACTCGTTCCCCACTGATGCTCGTCGACAGCCGGATAAACATGACCGTTTACTACAAACAGATCCAGCCAGCCATCGTTGTCATAATCGACAAAGCTCGTGCCCCAACCAAGAAACGGAATCGAGACTTCACCCAGGCCGGCTTGAAACGTCAGGTCCGTGAAATTCTTATCGCCGTCGTTGTGGTAAAGCACATTCGAATCGTCAGAGAAGTTAGTGATATGAAAATCGACACGTCCGTCGTTGTCATAGTCACCAACAGCGAGGCCCATTCCCGCCTGCTCGCGTCCATTCTCGTTCAGCGCCACGCCCGACGGGTAACCGATCTCCTCGAACGTTCCGTTTCCCTTGTTGATGTATAGCTGTTTCGGTGTCGAATCGTTTACGACGATCAGATCGAGTAGCTTGTCGTCGTCGACGTGAACGAAAGCAGAAGAGAAACCATAATACTTTTCCGGATCGTTGACACCTGCTTTGACGCTTACGTCTTCGAAAGTGCCGTCGGCCTTCTGATGATAGAGCGTGTCGCTCTCGCCGGGCAGCCCGCGTGGACCACACATCACCGGCACGCCACGAAACTGGCAGCCCGCTACGCCTGACTTGCCAACGTCGCTCGGTCTCGGCGGCAGGTTGTTGAGATCGATCTGCACGTAACCGGGGACAAAAAGATCGAGACGCCCGTCGCCGTCGTAATCGCCCCAGCTTGCCCCCGTGCTCCAGCCCTTGCGCGCGACGCCTGACTTTTCCGCGACGTCGGTGAACGTACCGTCGCCGTTGTTGCGGTAAAGACGCGAGACGCCAAAGTTGCCGACAAACATATCTGCGCGCCCGTCGTTGTTGTAATCGCCAACCGCAACGCTAAAGCCCCAACGCTCGTTCGCTACGCCCGCTTTGTCAGTGACCTCTTCAAACTTCCAGTTGCCGAGATTTCGATAGAGCGCGGCGCGTGGAGCTTTCTCCTTGCCGCGCAGGGCGGCGGTTGTCGATCCGTTTACGAGATAGATGTCCGGGCGGCCGTCCGAATCGTAATCAAAGATCGCCACGCCGCCGGAAGGAGTATCGAAGATGTAGTCTTTGGCGACTTCGCCTGAGCGATGACGGAAGTTCGCGAGCGCCGTCTTGTCGGTTACGTCTTCAAAGACTATTGGCGCGCTCGGATCGGTTATGCCGGCAGTGCGACGCGAGGTGTAAGTCGCTGCGACTCCGGTTGACGCGCCACCCATCGGTTGCTGCGTTTGCGCCGACAACACAAGTGAAAGCAGCAACGAAAAACAAACTAACAGTACGAGCCGGTGGCGCATCGCAAAATACTACTTGGCAGCGATGACGACGTAGTCTTTGCCGGCGTACAAGCGAACCCCGCCCGGATCGGCAGACATCATCAAAGGACGCGGGCGTCGTAGTGCTTTGTCGTTGGTGACCGGCACCGAGAGTAAATCTTTTCCGGCGAGGTCCATCACGGTCAACTTTCCCTCGGTCGCGAAACCGAATCCGTAGGCGCCCGGAGGCAGCAACTCTCCACCGAGTGTGATAGCGGAATCGGTGATCAGGAAACCGACGTACTTGGCACGGACGTCAGCGGAGTAGCCTGAAGTGTCGACCAGACCTGAGATTACATAGCGGTCAGTTCCGAATCGTGCGGCGGCCGAGTTGCGCATCTGCGTCGGTGCACTGAGTCCCTGAAAATAAAATCCAGTCGGAACGACGCGCGTTAAATCCGCGCCCGTGAGTATCGTCGCGCCCCCCTGGGCCATCACCACGCCGGCGACGATGAAAAGCGCAATCACAACCGAAAACCGTTTCATCCAATCTCTCATTCGATTCACCTCGCGGCACACAATACCCACAAAGCCCCAAAGACACAAATTCATTTGCCGGTTTGTGGTCTTAGTGCCTTTGTGGTTACGTCTTCTCTTCGACTCCGCAAATCGTCGGCTTGTTTTTTTCAAGCACCTTGAGTGAGACTATTTGGCGTGAGAGTTGTGACAGTTTCTACCTATCAAAAATGTCGGTTCGAATATGGGCCGTAGCCAGAGGCAAGCGCGTCTACGCACTCACGACTGACGCCAACTTGTTTACTTTAATCGAGCTCCCGACAAACCTGCGAAACGCGATCGCCCGTCTGCCGGAGACCTGATGATTTTCACCGGCGCGCCAGAGCGGGCGCGCCGGCAACCAAGGTGAGGTTACGAAACGAGGTAGCCCCAGACGCTCACCTTTCTCGCTATCTTCGCCCGATTGTAGACAAACACTTCGACGAATGGTCCCATCACGGGGAATCTTGCCAGGTAGGTGCTGATGTTATGAGGACTGCCGTGCCAACTACCCTGACCTGACACTTCGATGAAGTTGGTGTTCTGTGGACCACTGACGTTTTCCTCCAGGGTCACGTATCGACGCGCTCCCATTGTGCCATTTGCATCGAACGCAAAAATTACACCCAGATCCACTGGCGGTTCGTCTGCGGTCTCCTGGCTGAAACGAACGAATATGTTGATGTATCGATAGTGGTCGATATTTGTATACGGTGGCAAACTGATCCCGACATTCGGTGGCACCTCATGATCGGTCATAAACCTGACGACCTTGGTGCAAGCCGGGTTACATGGGCCTTGTGTTGGTACTGTACTCATTAAAAATCTCCTTCATTCGCATAGAGTGAGTGTGAAACATCTATCTCTATGCGAATTAGAAGGAGTTTTGTTACCGCTTTGTGCGCAACGAAAGCTCGATGTGCTCGGGTCTTGCGGATTTTTCCACGAACAACTGCCGCCCTGTGTCCGCAGTGAGCCAGATTTGTGAAAGAGAATACTGTTCTCCGGACTTGCTGAACACCAGGCGTTCGACAGCGTTCGGATCGCTCGAAGTGAGCGTGAGCGGCGCGTCCAGGATCATTGCCTTGCCGTCGCTACGGCGCAGCATCAGATGGTTTCCAGACAAACGCTTGACAGTGTAGACGCCCGGCTTCAACGTCGCCTTGCCCGCCGTAAACTCGAATGGAATATCCACTTCCACCTTGCTCGGTGCCTGTGCCTGAACGCCGGCCACCGCCAGCCCGAAGAAAACCGCGAAAAGTGCGAACACTTTATAAATTTGATTTCTCATAACTAACCTCCACTTACTAAACGCGATAGTTCAAGAAAAACGGGCTCAAAGAAAAATTTCTCGCAAAGGCGCAAAGTAAGACGCAAAGAAAAGCTGGATCTATCCTTTGCTTCCTTTGCGCCTTTGCGGGAGAAACCTCTATGCTCCTCTCAATGGCTGACAGCTCGCAAAACATCACGGAGCTGCTCGTTGGCTATGGTCGCGGCGACAAAGAAGCGCTCGACCAACTGATGCCGATCGTTTACGAGGAACTGCGCCGCCAGGCCGCACGTTACCTCCGACGTGAACAGCCCGGACATACACTGCAAACAACCGCGCTGATTCACGAGGCTTACGTGCGCCTGGTAGACCAGCACGTCGTGCAGTGGCAAAATCGCGCACACTTCTTCGGCGTCGCGGCCCAGATGATGCGACGCATACTCGTGGACCACGCGCGCACGAAGAAACGCGTCAAACGCGGTGGCTCGGATATCAGAGTTTCACTCGCCGGTGCGAACGTCGCCGTCAAAGGTCAGGACCTCGACGTCGTCGCACTCGATGAAGCACTGAATCGTCTGGCCCAGATCGACGAGCAACAGAGTAGAGTTGTCGAGCTCCGGTACTTCAGCGGTTTGACCGTTGAAGAGACTGCCGAAGTCATGGGAATCTCAAAAGCGACAGTCAAACGCGATTGGAGCGTGGCGAAAGCCTGGCTGTATCGCGAACTCAGTGACGACAAATAGAATGAGCGAGACTGATCCGCAACGCTGGCAGCGCGTGAAGGAGATCTTCGAAGGCGCACTCCAAAAGCACGGCGCCGAACAAGAAGCGTTTCTCGATCGCGTCTGCAACGGTGAGACGGAAGTGCGCGAAGAAGTCGAATCGCTGCTCCGTTCTTACGAAGTGGCCGGCAGTTTCATGGAATCTCCTGCAGTCGCGCACGCGGCGGACGTACTCGAACAAAAACTCACCGCCGGTCAACGCATCAAGCACTATCAAATCGTCAATCTCATCGGCGAAGGTGGGATGGGGGAAGTCTATCTTGCAACCGACACGATTCTTGGTCGTCGTGTCGCTTTGAAAGTGCTCCCCGCTTTTGTCAGTAAAGATCCCGAGCGCCTGCGTCGCTTCACACAGGAAGCACGCACCGCTTCACGACTGAGCCACCCGAACGTTTGCGTGGTCCATGAGATTGGCGAGACTGACGACGGCCGGCCGTTCATCGCGATGGAATACGTCGAAGGCATGACGCTGCGCCAGCGCATACGCAGCCACGCTATGAAACTCGGCGACGTGCTCGACATCGCGATTCAAATCGCCGAAGCACTCATCGCCGCGCACGCGGCAGGCATCGTTCATCGCGACATCAAACCCGAGAACATCGTGATCCGCCCCGAAGGCTACGTGAAGATCCTCGACTTCGGACTCGCGAAGCTGACCGAGCGTCACAAGGGTCTGACTCACACCACGATGTCTACCCTCTTGTTCCAGTCTTCACCGGGCACCGTCATGGGCACGGCTGCTTACATGTCGCCGGAGCAGGCGCGTGGCATCAGTGTCGACGAGCGCACGGACATTTGGGGTCTCGGTGTCGTGCTTTACGAAATGGCGTCGGGACGTCCGCCTTTTACAGGTGAGACTGCGACCGACGTTGTCGTTGCGATCGTCGAGCGAGAGCAGCCGCCGATCTCGCAACACGTGGAAGGCGTGCCGCCGGAGCTGGAGCGGATCGTCAAAAAGGCGCTGCGTAAGGATCGCAACGAGCGTTACCAGATCGTGAAAGAGCTCGCGATCGATCTGCGCAGTCTGCGCCGAGAGCTTGAAGTTAATTCCCTGCTGGAGCGTTCGATTTCGCCCGGCGCTGAAGCAGGCGGTGAGTACGCGAGAGCGTCGACACGCGACAGAGTTGTCGACACAAAAGAACAGCAAGGCCGCACGATGATCCTGCCCGCGCGAGGTCGCAGCCGTCCCTGGATATTGGCCGCCGCGGCCGCCGTGATTCTTGCGCTCGTGGGTCTTGGTATTTACAAGATGCGCCCGCGCAGTGAGACAACGATGCGCGTGCCGTTCGAAAGAATCGAAGTCACAAAACTGACCACCAACGGTAATTCACTGATGGCGGCGATCTCGCCCGACGGCAAGTACGTGGCTTATGTGATCAACGAAGCTGGAAAGCAGAGTTTGTGGCTGCGCCAGGTGGCGATTAACAGTAATGCGCAAATGATACCGCCGCGAGAGGGACGTTATCTCGGAGTTGCGTTCGCACCTGATGGCGACTTTATCTACTTCGCTTATGCCGGTTCGGATCGCAACGACGCGGGACAGATCTACAAACTTCCAGTACTCGGAATCGGCGCGGTGGCAACCCGGGTGGAAAAGTCTGATGGACTACCGACCACGTCGCACGACGGCAAGCGCATAGCTTTCATTCGTTACGATCGGAACAACCAAACGGATTCCCTCGTGATCGCGAATGCTGACGGCAGCGGTGAACAGATCATCGCCACACGCAAATGGCCGCAGCAATTCGGTTTGGATATTCTGACAAGGCCGGTCTGGACGACGGATAATAAAGCGCTGCTGTTGCCGCAGATCAGTTCCGACACGGCAAGTAGTAACAACGTTGCCGTCAATTTCACGATCTCAATCATGGAAAGGGATCTGGTTACCGATGCCGAGCGCACGATTCCCCTCGATCCGCAGAAGTTTGACGAGATGGGCCGTGTCACGATGTATCCCGACGGCAGTGGCGTAATCCTGCTGGCGAAGGCTTACGGTGCTGCGTTCGTGCAGGTCTGGCAACTACTCCGCGACGGCTCAAAACGAACCATCACAAACGACCTGGCTGATTACAACGAGCTGAGTCTGCGATCGGACGGCAGCGCTTTTGTCACCGTGCAAAAACAGACGCTCTCGAGACTGTGGACGTTACGTAAAGGCGAGACAAAGCCGGTCCCGCTTACGTCCGGCACCAGCAGGTACTTCGATTTGAGCGTCGCGCCGGACGATAAGATTCTTTACGCTTCGGACGCCAGCGGCATCGCGGATATTTACGAGGTTTCAACGAGCGGTGGCGATGTGCGGCAGTTGACTTCAAATGGACAGCGAAATTATGGGCCCGCGGTGTCGCCGGATAACCGCTACGTCGTCTTTCACTCCAATCGCTCAGGCGGGTTTCAGATCTGGAGAGTCGATCGCGATGGCGCCAGTCCAAAGCAACTCACGTTTGGCGGAGAGAGTACCTGGCCCACGATAACAGCCGACAGCAAGTGGATCGTGTACCAACATTTCGACGCGAATACGCCGCATACGCTGTGGCGCGTTCCGATTGATGGCGGCACGCCGGAACAACTAACGCAGGATCTGTCGATCAGATCTACGATCTCACCCGACGGCAAACTAATCGCTTTTTGGCACAACGATCAGAAGGGCGACTCGCGTTGGCGGCTGAGGGTGATGCAGATCGAGAACGGTGCGACTGTTAACACATTTGACGTCGCGCAAACGGTGCAGGTTCAATGGGATTCACCTTTGCGTTGGAGCCCCGACGGTCGTTACCTGGTTTACGTGGATCACAGCGGCGGAATCGACAATCTTTGGGGACAACCGATCGACGGCGGCGCGCCAAAACAGTTGACCAATTTTGAAGACAGCAGAATTTTGTCATTCGGCTGGTTGAAGGATGGAAGTCTCGTGGCCTCGCGCGGCGTGATCACGAGCGACGTGGTTTTGTTTAAGGATGCGAACAGATGACTGATAAGAAGCGTGTGGGGGTGCTGACGGGCGGCGGTGATGCGCCGGGTCTGAATCCGGCGATCAAGGGTTTGGTTTATCGTGGCTCGGAGCTCGGGCTCGAGGTGATTGGATTATTCGACGGCTGGCGGAGCCTGCTGAATCCGGCTCCCGAAGTGCTGCCGCTCGATCGTGAAACGGTGCGGCGTTGGGATCGCGATGGTGGCACCAATCTCGGCTCGTCGCGAACCAATCCTTTCAAACAGGTAAACGCAGAAGGTGAAACACAGGATCGCTCGCATGAAGTAGAGGAGAACATCAAGCGACTGAACCTGGATGCGCTCGTCGTCTGCGGCGGTGAAGACACGCTCGGTGTGGCAGCTATTCTGGCGGAAAGAGGAATCCCGATCGTCGGCGTGCCGAAAACCATCGACAAAGATCTCGCGGGCACCGACTACACGCTCGGCTTCGACACCGCGCTCCGGAATATCTCGGAAGTGATCGAACGTTCGCGGACGCCCGCCGGATCGCATGGTTGGGTGCAGATTGTCGAAGTGATGGGCAGGCACGCGGGACATCTCGCGCTCTGGTCGGGAGTGGCCGGTCAGGCACACTTGATTCTGATACCGGAGCATCCGTTTCGCTACGAGCGCGTGTTTCACTTGCTCAGTGTGCGACTGGGTGAATCGGATCTGAGTCGCGGTCCGTCGCGCAGGCCGCGTTACTCGGTGATTGTCGTCGCTGAAGGCGCGCGTGCGGAAGACGGTGAGATGGTGACGATTGACGACCGTCACGATGCGTTTGGACACGTGCGGCTTGGTGGGATCGGAGAAGTGTTGGCGCGCAGAATCGCGGCGGAGACGCCTTACGAAGCGCGCGCGGCGGTGTTGGGCCATCCGCAGCGCGGTGGGCCACCAAGCGCGATCGATCGCATCATGGGAATGCTGTTCGGAGCACGCGCAGCAGAAGCGGTTGCTGAGCAGCGTTTCGGGATGCTCGTCTCCGCGCGTGGCATCGCTCCGGCCTGTGAGTTCTCGCTCGTAGATATCTCAACGGTACGAGGCAAGATCAATCTCGTCGACGTTGAGCGTTACTACGACACAGAGCGATACCACTTAAAAGGGATCGGTATGTAGCCGCGGATGAACGCAGATTAACGCAGATCTGCGTTCACCTGCGTTTATCTGCGCCTAAAAGGTTCTTCCTGCGTGAGGCGCTGGTGAACTCGCGCGACCAGGTCAGGTATTGTCGGATCGTCGCTCGACTTCGGCACGATCTTCGGATCGGGTGCAATCACCGGACGAATCATTTTCTGTTGTAGTTGTTCGCGTGCGTCCATCATCCATCCAAAGCCTCGGAAGATGTACGTCAACAGCGTCCGATCCTCTTCCTCAATCCCCAACGCTTCCTGAACACACCACGCACCAAAGTCTGTATTCGCAGTCAAACGCAATGGCGGACTATCTTCTTTCCCCGGCTTGAGCACTCCCTTAACAAACGCGGTGAGATAGACGAGCCGCGCGATCGCGAGCCGCTCGTGCTGGCGTTGATTAATGCTCAACTCGCCCGCATCGATCGCCTTGAAAACCGGATCGATATAGATCGCGGGTCGCGGATCCTGTTGCACCTGATTCCCTCTGCCGGCGGCCGCGATCTCCGGATGACCAAACGTCGGCAGTCCACCAGTCAACATCTTCTCGCGAATTCGGTCCGCGCGCTGCTCGGGCGTCAACGGCTCGAGTTCCTGAACAAAGTCTGACATGTCGTGAATCGCGCCAAAGTGTCGCGCGCCGTCGAGCGCCATGTGCGAAGCTATGAAAAAGTCGATGACGGAAAACGTGTGCAACGTCGCCATGTAACGCGCGACCATGTTCGAGCCTGCCGAGCCGTGATGAATCTGAATCGTGCCCATGCGCTCGAGGATTTCGCACTCGTGCTCGTTGGCGTGATGACCGAGGATGAGGCTATAGCTAACCGAAAATGCGTTCTTCTTTTGCCTCCGCTCGTCTTCGATAAACTGCCGCGTTGATGTCGCCAGATCGTTTTCGGCAAGCTGCGGGTTCTCCGTGAGCAGATGATTCATGTAAGCCGAGACGCCACCAACCGCAACACTCTTCATGTGCACGGCGATCATCTCGATCAACAGCGATTCCGAATCACGTTCGTCGTGCAGGCCGCGATCCTGTGTCTCCTGCCGGCCCAACTTTGCCTTGTCAAGAATCGCGAAGTAGTGCATCGCGACCTCGGGACCGAGCCCGGGATACTTTTTGACAAACGCCGCAATCTCTTCGATCACGGGGCCGAAACTCTGAAAGAACTTCTCATCGATAAAAGCTGCAAGGTTTCCGGCGGAGCCATTTTCACCAAAAAGACCGGTGAAGATGACGTCAATTGGACCAACCTTGCGGCTCACGATGTCCGACTCGTGTACCGTGGCGCGAATCGCGAACGATCGGATGTCGAGCGTGATAGTTGTTCCGTTGCAATCTACGGGAGTGTGGTGGAGTACGGGATTGGCGATGATGCCGGTCGAGGCGGGCATAGTGGCGAAGTAGCCTAGTGTGGTTGCAATTGGTTTTTCACCCAGTTCTTCCGCCCTGGCGACAGCCTGTTTTACGGGATTGAATTCAGGCGCCGGTGGCACCACCGCGAAAATCTTGTCAGTCGAGTCTTCTTCCATGACCAAGCGATCCTTTTTGATTTTGGTCTAAGCATAACGATTATTGAGTGGTGTCGCAATTTGGGCGGGAAGTTCGGATTAGGAAAGGTGGAAACGGACGTGCTCATCAAGAGCCTTCAACCTGCAAAACCCGTCCGGCTCTTGATGAGCTTTTGAGCGCCAGTTGGAGCCAAGCTCAGCTTCTCGGCCCCAAAGGAGCGGCGAAATACCGCGCTTTCGTTGAAAGCAGCAGACGCGAGATCCCGGCGCTGCTCGATGCCAGGACTGCGGATCTTTAAAACGCACGACGCGTCGCTGCTCAGATGAAATGCTCGCGCCCGTCTATTAACAATGATCGGGAGGGTCGTTTTGTGTCTGCGTCGTTAGAATTATTTTCGACCGGCAGCGTCGGTGATTAATTCCACCAGTTGTGTGGGTGCCGACAGGCCGTAGGCTCGCGTCCAGTAATCAGCGACATCGTTTCCGATCATGATCATTGGCGTGTGATCGTTTTTGTCGGTGATCGCGACGCCGAGGCCTTTTAGCAACGAATCGATCTCGGTTTTGTTTCCGGTCACAAACGTCCAGCCTGGTTCGGCGTTGTATTTTTGTGCGAAGGCGAGCAGGCGCTCGGCTGTGTCGACCGTAGGGTCGACGCTGATCGAGATCAGTTTGACGTCGAGTCCGCGTTGCGCTGCGTCTTGTTGAACTTTGCGGAAAGTCGCGGTCAGAGGCGGGCAACTGGCGGTACAGGTTGTGAAAATAAAGTTGATGGCGACGGTTTTGCCTTTGATTAGATCGGTGTAGAAGTCGAGTTCTTTGCCGTTTTGATCGTAGACGAGGGAGTTTGGGATTTTCAAAGACGAGAACGATGCAGTTTCATTTGTTGCTTCGTTTGCGGGCTTTTTTTCCCCCACCGGTCGCAGCGTCATACCACATTTAGGACAGCTGCCGGGTTTGGTAGAGGTGACCTCCGGATGCATCGGGCAAGCGTAGACAACAGGCGCGGGCTTTTGAGGCGGAAGTTTTTGCGTCGTTGTGCGTTTCTGCGCTACTCCGATACCCGGAACGATTAAGAGGACAGCAATGCAGAAGATTCTGAAAAGCATAATTCCCTTTCGACCTATATTCTTAACGAAAAGGCGCGACGGTTTGGCCGTCGCGCCTAATCTAATGTGGTTATCGTCCTCACCCCGACAACCACAGTTGATGGAAGGATTCACCAACCATCTAATTGCCAAGCACTATAGTCCTCATCGCGAATAAATGCAATCCCCTCTATTTAGCCACAGCGCTCCATACCCACAGCGTCAAAAAGAACCCGTAAAACAAGGCCAACGCGACGAGCGCCGCACGTCGCCACATCGGCGGTCGCAACGCCACCGGCAGCAGCCGTGTGTTGATGTAAAGCAAATGTAACGAGCTGATAATAAATACTATGCCCGCCATGTTTGCGCTCAACGCCAACAAGATGATCGGTTGTGTTAACCGCAACGCAATGATTCCCCAAACCGAAATAATCGCCAGCACCGAGTAATAGACGACGCGTACGTCTCCGCCGCGCCACGCGCGAATGCGTGCACTGCCGGTCCAGAGAATGTCAGTCACCGCGCGCGTCATTCCTTCGAGAATGTCGAGCTGCGCCTTGAAGAGTATCCACACGCCGAGTATCGCGATGACGCCGCCGAAGATTGCGCCCTTTTGCGTCGACACGGCCTGGGCCAACGCCGCCGCAATGCCGAGCCCGCGAATGTCCGTTCCCGCCGGTACGAAAGTGACGTAGAGTAACGCAGGCAACGTCATGCCGAGCACCGCGCCCGTGAAGAAAACTCCCCATTGGTCCACTCGTATGATCCGCCACCAGCCACGCCAGCGTGCGAGCGACTCCGCGTTCGGCTCAAAAGTCGCGCCCGAATGTGCTAGCGCGACTTTCTTTCCACCGACTGCCGCGGGAATGAAACCCACGCTGCTGCTCATGCCGTAGCCTTTGTCGCGCGCCCAGTTGCTCAACGTCAGATTCGCAACGCCGCCGCCACCCGCATAAGCAGCAAAAGCGCCGAGCAGGAAGAAGTCAGCCCCGGCCGGAACAAATTGAAACGAACCAGTGTTCACGTCGAAGCCCGCAAAGCCGGCCAGCGCGGCGCCCCACGTGGGTAAAGGAACAAATAGAATGCAGAGTGTTCCCAGTCCTCCAATGATCGCTGCAATCATGATCCAGTTGAGATATTCGAGAGTGCGCTCGATGCGCCGTCCAACCAGCAGGATCAATCCGCAAAGTAGATAAAGACCGACGCCGATGGCGTAGACCATTCCCGTTTCACTCGCGCCCGGCAAACGCTTCGCAACCAGAAAGAAGACGGCGCCCGCGGCGGCGCCGGCCCAACCAGGCCAACCCATCTGGAGAAAGTAAAGCGCCGCGTAAAACCAGGCCCAGAAGGTGGAATGCGGCCTGACGCGCATGAAGCCGGTGACGACCGGCTCGCCCGTCGCCATCGTGTAGCGCATCAGCTCGACGTTGAGCAGCGTTTGTAGTAGCGCCGCAAGACCTACGACCCAGAGCAACGAGAGACCGTATTTCACAAATGCTGCTGGTCCAAGCAGGAATTCGCCGCTGCCGATTGAGGCTCCGAGCACGATCACGCCTGGGCCAATCGCGTTGAACCACTGGAGACCGCGCGGTCTGGGCGCGACCGGTAGTTCATCGATGCGCCAGGGGGCCAGACCTGAGCGTGCTTCTGGTGCTGTTTGGTTGACGGTTTGTGTGGCCATAGTTTTGGAGGACAGCAGCATAATGCACTTGTGATTTTCTTAGAACTGTTAGTATGGTTTTATCTCGGAAATTTCAATGGGCTATCAAAACACAATCCGGGTCGCTGCGCCTGCGGATGCGGCGAAGATTACAGGGGTGATCAATGCCGCGTTTCGCATTGCGGAAGGATTTTTTATTGACGAAGAGCGCATCACGCAAACTGAGGTAGAACAGTTGCTCGGCAAGGGCGCGTTTCTGCTCGCTGAAACTGACGACCAGCTTGACGGCTGTGTCTACGTCGAGATTCGTGGTGAGCGATCTTACCTGGGCCTGTTGTCTGTCGATCCCGAGCGCCAGCAGGGTGGGCTCGGATCGCTTTTGATGAATGCGGCGGAGAGTTACTGTCGTGAGCGCGGCTCAAACTTTATGGATATTCTTATTGTGAACCTGCGTGAAGATTTGCCGCCGTTTTATCGCAAGCGCGGGTACGTTGAGAATGGAACGACGCCGTTTCCCGAGGTCGAAACAAAGATACCCTGCCACTTTATCAACATGGCGAAACCTTTATAGTGGGAAGCACAAAAGAACAAGGCGAGCTATTAACGATTGACGGACGCGAGGTTCGCGTCACCAATCCGGACAAACCTTACTTCACCGTACAAACAAAACTCTCAAAACTCGAGCTCGTCAGTTACTACTTATCGATCGCGTCCGGCGCGCTCGCCGGCATTCGCGATCGCCCGATTGTTCTGAAGCGCTTTGTCGACGGCGCCGAGGGACAGGCGTTCTATCAAAAACGCGCGCCTGCGAATCGGCCTGAATGGTTGCGCACGACGACGTTGTTTTTTCCTTCCGGTCGCGAAGCGGAGGAGGTTGTGGTTGACGATGCTGCGGGACTCGCGTGGGTCGTGAACCTCGGTTGTATTGAGTTGCATCCACACGCCGTGCGCACGACGGATCTCGATCACCCGGATGAGTTGCGCGTCGATCTCGATCCTGGTCCGGGCGTTAGTTGGGAGGACGTGCGGGTGGTGGCGCTCGAAGTGAAGACGCTGCTTGAAGAGATGGGATTGCGTGGTTGGCCCAAGACCAGTGGCTCGCGCGGGATGCACGTCAACGTGCGTATCCAGCAGCGTTGGAATTTCAGTGAAGTGCGACGTGCGGCGGTGGCGTTGTCGCGCGAGATCGAACGGCGGCTGCCAAAACTGGCGAGCTCGAAGTGGTGGAAAGAAGAGCGACACGGCGTGTTTCTCGATTACAACCAGAACGCGAAAGATCGTACGACGTGTTCGGCGTATTCCGTGCGCCCGTTGCCTGACGCGCGTGTGTCGACCCCGCTGCAGTGGGACGAAGTTGCCGACTGCGATCCGGCGGACTTCACTGTACTCACCGTGCCGCAGCGTTTTGCGCAGATCGGCGATCCGCACGCGGAGATGGATCTTCACGCAGGTTCGCTCGAAAAGCTTTTGGAGCTTGCTGAGAGAGACGAGGCGGCGGGTTTAGGTGATGCGCCGTGGCCGCCACATTTTCAGAAAATGCCCGGCGAAGGATCACGCGTGGCGCCGTCGCGCGCGCGCGGTGCTGCTAAGAAGGCTCCCGCGAAGAAGAAGCGAACGCGGATGCCGCTGATCGTCGTTGCCAACTCGCCCGATAAAAAAGCGGCCCTGGAAGGGTTGGAACGTTGGAAAGCAAAGCATCCGAAGGTAGCGAAGCTGCTGGCAGTGGATGATGTGCTGGTGGATTCGATGCGTGGCCGTTCGTCGACCTGGACCCGGATCAGAATCAACTTGCGAAACGTCCCCGAGAAAATAAGACCACCACAGGAGACTCCCGATCCGGATGACGATCCAACGCGCGAGTGGCGCGAAGCCCACCGCAAGCCTGAGAGCGGTTCTGGTTAAAGGACCACTCTTGGAATGAACAAGTCAGGAAGAGGGGCTTGCTCCCGCTCCTGGGTGAGTTCGAAGAGCGGGGGCAAGCCCCTCTTCCTGACTTGTTCTCTTCCGAGGCGCTCACTCGTTAATCCTGTCCGAAGATCAATTCGAGCTCGTGGGGCGGAACGACTTCAAGCTGCTCGTAAGTGCAATCCGCCGGCTTCTTATCAGTGCGCCAGCGACGGAACTGCGTCGTGTGACGAAAACGATCGCCCTGCATGTGCTCGTATGCCACCTCCACCACTAACTCCACTCGCACAGGCTCCCACGAAAGATCCTTCCCGTGACTCCAACGACTCTGAACGCCCGGCATGCGCCGGCTAAGACCTTCTTCCGCCCACGCCTTCCACGGATGCGACTCCAGCGCGTTCTTGCGGTACGGCTCCAGGAACTTAACCAGCTCAATGCGTTTTTGATCCGTAAAGCTCGCACATACGCCGACGTGATGAAGTTTACCTTCGTCATCAAACAATCCAAGCAGCAACGATCCGACCCGATCGTTATCGCCTTTCTTGTGCCAGCGAAAGCCGCCGACAACGCAATCACACTCGCGCGCGTGTTTGACCTTCAACATCACGCGCTTATTCGATTCGTAAGTCCCTTCCACCGTCTTGGCAACTACGCCGTCGAGCCCCGCGCCTTCGAAACGTCGAAACCAGTCTGACGCTTTATCGAAATCACTGGTGGCTGGTGTCAGGTGCAGCGGCGGCTTCGCAGACGAGAGTAGCGACTCCAACTTGCGACGACGTTCCTTAAATGGTTCGCCGCGTAGATCTTTCTTACCTTCAGCGAGTAGATCGAAGAACACGATCGAAGCTGGAATTTGTTCTGAGAGTAATTTGACTCTCGACGCAGCGGGATGAATGCGAAGCTGGAGCGAGTCGAAATCGAGCGCATCGTTTTGCGCGACTACGACCTCGCCGTCGAGCACGCAATGAGTTGGTAATTGCTTCAGGAGCGGATCGATCAATTCCGGGAAGTAACGGTTAAGTGACTTTTCGTCGCGGCTCTGAATCATCACTTCTTTGCCGTCACGAAAAATGAGCGCGCGAAACCCATCCCACTTTGGTTCGAAAATCCAATTGCCGGACGTGGGCAGTTGGTCCACGCGCTTCGCGAGCATCGGCAGGATCGGCGGGTTTACTGGAAGCTGCATAATCTGTTTTAGCCACAGATTACACCGATTTATTTACTTAAGCACGGATCGACACAGATAGCAGGTCCGCGGAAGGTTTCTGGGCGTCTCACTTCCGCGGACCCTTTGTGGCCCCCTCACCAAGGCCACTGCCTGAGACTGAAGGCCCGGACCTCAAGTCTCAGTTTCGGCGGCGACGCTCAGCAGCATGTCGCGCGAGGCGCCGAGCACTGCTCGTGCTTGATCGCGTGTGACAGTGGGAAACTGATCGAGAAAAGTGTCCATGGTCTGATCGTCTTCCAAAAACTCAAAGAGCAATTTGATCGGAACTGACGTTCCCACAAAGACAGCGCCGCTGCTCTTTCGCGGGTCACGTTCGATCACGTCTGCAAGCTGCATTGCCGTGAAGCATCCCCCGAGTCCGCAGAAGCGATCTTGATGCGCCGCATGCTTCTGCGGACTCCACCTGGCCCCCCACCAGGTTATCAAGCTCAATTTTCTATTTACGATTCTGGCTGAAACGCTTTACGATGCACTCGTCTTTGACAATTAGCTACGGCCAATGCGCAGCTTATTCTCCCACCCTGACGAGTAATGAGCATCGCCGGCGAGCTTGAAAGGTTAAGACTCGCGGCGGCAATCGAAAGCGACTGCATCCTACTCCCATCAGGGACTGGATGCAAGCATTATCTTTACTCAACTGAGAGTAACGCGAGATTTAGCTCATTGGGAGGCAACTCCTGATGGGAAATCCGCGTCCGCGGCCGGATCGTTTGAGTGAAAAGTTGCGCCAGATACGTGAGCGACTTGGTCTGTCGCAGAGTCAGATGGTAACTCGCCTGGGCCTCGGCAACATGAAAGCGAGTCGAATTTCTCAATACGAGACGAACGATCGCGAACCTTCTCTGAAGACCTTGTTGGAGTACTCCTACGTCGCCGGCGTCCACCTCGAAGAGATCGTCGACGACGACCTCGACCTCCCTGACAAAATCCCCGGCAAAGTCCACCGCCGCATCCGCGAGCAGCGGTCGGAGGAATCTAATCCAAACGCCGAAGGCGTTGGCTAATTTCAGCCCACACGTTCGGCGTTCAAAACGACTTGCGCGAAGAAAGTTTTAGTAGCATCCTTTCCGCATGTCAGATGGGTTCATGGAGATCGCTTCGAGTCTTGCCGCGGCGGCGAGGGGGTTTCATGCGCGCGGGTGGTTGATGGGGACGAGTGGAAATTTGAGTGCGGTGGTCCAGCGGGAGCCTCTTCAACTCGCGATGAGTCCGAGTGGAGTCGATAAGGGTGAGCTGAAGCCTGAGCAACTGCTTTCGATCGATGAGAATGCGCGCGTGGTGAATGGGCGCCCAGGTAAACCGTCGGACGAGACGCTGCTCCATTTACGACTCGTAAAGGATCGTGGCGCCGGCGCCGTGCTGCACACGCATTCGATCTGGAATACGATCCTTTCAGATCTCTACATTGCTGATGGCGGTGTGACCATCGAAGGTTACGAGATGTTGAAAGGTTTGCAGGGTGTGCCCACGCACGAGCACTCCGAGTGGTTGCCCATCGTTGAGAACTCGCAGGACATGTCCGCGCTGGCGGAAACGGTTGGACAGACCCTCAACGAACACAAAGCCGCGCACGGATTTCTCGTGCGGCGTCACGGTCTTTACACGTGGGGAGAAACCGTGGCCCAGGCGAAACGGCATATCGAAATATTCGAGTTTCTGTTGGAGACAATGGGGCGAACACTACACATACGGAAGTAAGAGGTACCGAGTATGGCTGTATTAACAATCGTCAACGAGAATAAGACTTTGAAGGACGCCGAGGAGATCACATCAGCTCTTGCCGGCCACGGCATTGAGTATGAGCGTTGGAAACCATCTCATCCCATCGCCGACAACTCACCGGCAGCAGATATCCTGCGTGCTTACTCAACCGAAATCGAGGCTCTCAAAGAACGCGGCGGCTACGTTACCGCGGACGTAATCGACGTCAATCCCGCGACGCCCGGTCTCGACGAAATGCTTGCGAAGTTCAATCGCGAACACTGGCATGACGAAGATGAAGTGCGATTCATCATCGCGGGCCATGGGCTGTTTCACATTCACACCACAACGGGCGTAGTGCTCGGAATAGAAGTCGAAGCCGGCGATCTGATTCGCGTGCCGCGAGGGACTTTGCACTGGTTTAACCTCTGCTCGGATCGTCGCATTCGCACCATTCGCTTGTTTCAGGACACCGCGGGTTGGACGCCTCATTACAGCGACAGCCGTGTGGATGAAAACTTTCAGCCCGTCTGCTTCGGCATGACTCATCTGGCGATGTCTTCGACTTCATGAACGTGCGCGCGATCCTGCTTGATATTGAAGGTACTACCACGCCGATCGCTTTTGTTCATGAAGTGTTGTTCTCGTATGCGCGCACTCATGTCAAAGACTTTCTGAGCGCCAACTCCAACTCAGCAGAAGTGAGTGCGGATGTGGCGCTCTTGCGCGAAGAGCAGGCTGCGGACGTCAGCAATGGTCATCAGCCGCCCGAGTCGATCGAGGCCTATGTCGAGTGGTTGATCGAACGTGATCGCAAGTCGACCGGATTGAAATCGTTACAGGGAAAGATCTGGCGACACGGGTATGTTGATGGATCTTTGAAGTCGCAGGTTTATGCGGATGTCGCACCGGCGATAGAGCGTTGGCGCGCGCAAGGTTTGAGTATCAACATCTTTTCATCCGGCAGCGTGTTGGCGCAGCAACTTCTCTTCGAGCACACGGAAGCAGGCGACCTCACGAAGTTCATCGACAATTATTTCGATACAAACATCGGTAAAAAGGGTGAAGCAGAGAGCTACCGGCGGATCGCGGGGACGTTGAGTTTAGAGGCGAATGAAATTTTATTCATTTCAGATGTGACCGCCGAACTTGACGCAGCAACCGAAGCCGGGATGAGTTCGCTGCTCTCAATCCGTCCTGGAAACCCGCCACAAAATGATGCCGACCAGTATCGAATGATTCGCAGCTTCGAGGAGATTTAACAATTGTTTCACGCAAAGGCGCAAAGTTAATAAGGCGCAAAGTTAATTTAGATTCCTCTTTGCACCTTTGCTCAATTTGCGCCTTTGCGTGAACTTTTTTCCCTCATAATTTGGTTATCAAGCCGTGAGTAGCTGCTCGGCTTCTACGCACTATTGTCCTGATCGGTAGCTGGATGGATGTCCTCGAGGTGGTGTTGAGCTTCCTCATCTCTTTTTGACATCGAAGTAATAGAACCCGATGTCTTCGGCCTCGCCTCCTTCCTTAAGTCCTCTCAACCTGAGCTCATACTCGCCTGACTTGAGAACGGACGCTGGCAATGTGAGTCCGACAGCACGTGCTCCGCTTCGATTGCGCGCGGCGAGGTTTTCCCTATTCCAAACATGCCGCCCTGCTGTAGTGCGAAGCTCTACGGCGAAATTTTTGTACTGCTCTTCAGGATCGATGCCGATGTTGAGCCGCACCAGACGCGCGTCGCCGGGCATGACCAAACTCGGCTTGTCACCACCTCCCCGTGAAAGTCCGGGTAAAAGAGTCAAAGATGCGATAACCGGACGCGGTGGCGGATTGGTTGAATCCGCGGTTTCACTCAACTGTCGCAGCGATTCGTCACTCTGCTCGCGCTGCTGTTTTTCCTGGTTGAGTCGAGCATTTAATTCCTCGTTGCGCTTGCGCTCGGTTTCGATTTGTTGTTCCAACGCCTGGCGTTGGTTTTGTCGCGACTGGTTTTCAGCCTGTAACTGCGTGAGTTGACTCCGCAGTCGAAGTGTCGTAGTCAGCAGCCACGCACCGCCGACCAGTAGGACCAACATGGCCGCAACGAATGCGAATCTGGCTGCGGGGTTTAGTCCACTAATAAACGCATAAAGCGACTCGCGCCAGGACCATTGAGGGATCGCAGTTTTTTCAGCGATGGGTGCTTCGGCAGGGACGAGTGCGAGAGCTTTGGCAAAGTCGACGCGCTTCCGCCGCTCCGCCGACGCAAGGAACCGGCCCTCAAACTTGCGCCGATCGGCTTCAGAGAGCTCGTGCCGGACGTACTCGTCGATCAGATCGTTTTCGACGGCGGTGATACTCGCGAGGTATTCCTTGTCCGCGAACGCTCGGTCTTCAATCTCGACCTGCTGTTCCTCGGAAAGCTCGCCGAGTAAATATCGACTTATCAATTTTTCATTATTGAGATCTGCCGCCATATATATTCCACATAAAGCGTAACTGTAGGGGCGGCACTCCGTGGCCGCCCGTGGTTCGCAAGAGATTTTTTTCCTGGGTCGGGCGGCCACGGAGTGCCG
>DATENQ010000079.1:0-7421 GCA_035275005.1 Pyrinomonadaceae bacterium
CGGTATGAAATGCCTACGCGCGGGCGGCCACGGAGGGCCGCCCCTACAACAATCACTTCCGCTGCACCTGATCCCTGAAGATCTGCTCAATCACTTCCGGATAGGCCTTGTCCCAACCGCCGAAGTATTCGATCGTGAACGGCATCTCGATATGTCCGAAAGCCGTGTTTGCCTGGTTGAAGGCGTCGTTCATCGATGAATAGAAATGGTATTTGACGAAAACCTGCTGCGCTTCTTCGCTCCACAGGTACTGCATGAACTCATCAATTATCGGACGCTTAGCGGCGGTAATGTTCTTGTCGATCACGACCGCCGGGTGCTCGCTGAAGATCGTCGCCTGCGGCACAACGATGTCGATCGGCGCGTTCGCGTCTTTCATCAATAATCCTTCGAGCTCGTAAGTGATCAGCGCATCGCCGTTTCCAAGCTCAAAAGTCGTGCGTGCCTCGCGCGCTGAACCGGGCGTCGAGATCACGTTTTTCCAGATGTCGCGCAGCATTTTCAGCGCGGCCGGCTTGTCTTGCTGAGTCGATGCCGTTTGTGACTTCATCAACTCCGAACCATAGATCGCGAGTATGGACCACTGCGCGCCGCCCGAGCTGATCGGATCGGGATGGATCAATCGAATCCCGGGTTTCGCGAGGTCAGAAAAATCTTTTATGCCCCTCGGATTTCCCTTGCGAACAATGATCACGAAGGGAGTCTTGTTGACTATTCCGCGGCCCGGCAGCGAATGCCAGTCAGAAGTGACAAATCCTTCCTTTTGAAGTCGCTGCACGTCGCGTTCGATCGAGAGAATCGCGACATCGGCGGGAGCGCCGCGCAAAATCTGGTTAGTGACGGTTTCAGAACCTGCAAACGAAGATTGAAACTGCACCACCTGCCCGTGTTGCTGTTTCCATTGCCCGGCGAAGCCCGGAAAGATCTCCTTCTCCAGCGATTCCTTCATCACGGAGAAACCGTAGAGCGTGATCGTGATATCGCCGCTTTCACCCGGTGGTTTTGGCAGACAACTGCCGGCTAACAACGCCAGGAGAAGCGCAACCGACGCCAAAACGGGGACGCTTTGGGATGTAGTCTTCCTCATGAGGACCGTTTAAGCCTCTCACTTGTTTGGACAGTCCGAAAAGCTGCTGCTCGATCTTGGCTACCGGGGGTTGCTCGTCTATACCACAGAGTTGGCGTCCGTGGGAATAGATCATCTGTTGAAAACTAAGTAAGCGCTGCCCGATTTTGTAGTAAGATTCACAAGATGTTTAGGTCCCTCGGCCGGCGAGCCATTACTTTACTGCTGGCGAAGTCACTTCTGCTCCCCGTAGCCTTCGGCCAACAACAAACTCCAGAAGCCACGCGGCCGCGTCGAACGCAGCCGGTATGGACATCTCCGTCTGCTACAACTCCGATCATCACGACGCCAACTCTGGCGACTGTAACTGGTCCTGAACCAACGATTCGCGTGGCGCTGGCTACCGATGCGCGCTCAGCCGTGATTTCGACAACAGGTCACCTGATGAATGCGAGCGGCGGTAGCAAGACGCTGCTTGCGTTGGATACTTCACGTGTTCGTGTTAATCCACGATGGTTGTCTCCGGTGCCGGCAGGGGCGAATGATGATGGCGGGTTTCGAGTGACAGTCGGCGGCGCAGCTTCACGCCAGGAAGCGGAAGAGAACGAGAAAGAGATCCAGAAGATTACTGACGAAGACGCGCACGCCGCCTTCGACACGGAAACTAAAACGTGGGGCATGTTTGTCGGCGGAAAACTTTCGCGTGAAGAGGCGGAGGAACTGCGCGCGCGACTTGAAACAGCGGGCTTTGATGCAACGATCGAAGGAAAACAACCCACGACAGTCGCGCAGCTTGAGACCTCGTCGCAGAGCGATGGTCCGGTTCGATTGACGGCGGCGCGACCCACGTTGCCATCGCGTGAGGTGGTCGCATCTTCCGCGTCGGGACAAACGTTTAGCTCCAGTGCGCCGGTCTCGTTTGCAACGGATGACGAGATGAATGCACCAGTGCGTTTCAACGAACGTCCATATCGCGGGCGTATTGAAGTGTTCACCAACTTGCGCGGTTCGCTGACGGTCGTCAATGAATTGGGACTTGAAGATTACGTGCGTGGCGTCGTAGCTAACGAGCTTTCGCCCGGCGGTTATCCGGCGATTGAAGCTCAGAAGGCACAGGCCATCGCCGCCCGTACTTACGCGCTGAAGAATCGCGGGCAGTTCATGTCGCTGGGATTCGATGTCCTCCCGACAACTCGCTCGCAAGTTTATCGAGGACTCACTTCGGAAAATCCGCTCTCGACGCGAGCTGTCGATGAAACGCGCGGCATCATTGCGACTTACCAGGGCGAGCCGATAAACGCGCTCTACACTTCGACGTGCGGTGGTCGCACAGAAGATTCGGAAAAGATCTTCAACGACGCGATTCCATATTTGCGCGCGCGCGAATGCGCTGCGGAAGGCGCGACGTTCGATCGCTTTGTGATCAAGACTTCGCGTGAGCCGGCTGAGTTACGCGATGACTCGAACGTGGTGCTCGCGCGTGATGTCAGTCTTTTGTTCACGCAGAATTTCGGCACATTACACGAGCGTGTTTCGGACGCGTGGCTGTCGGGCGATGCGACTGTCTCCGAAGTGCGAAATTGGATCGCGAACGTGGCGCGCGTGGCTAAGCAAATCTCGCCTGTGTTAGGCGATGACGTGAATCGTCCGCCAGCATTCGCGACCGCGCTCTCTGCTGCTGTATTTGGCGAAAGCCGCGCGGGCACGCTGTTGAATAACGCCGACGCCGATTATCTGCTGGCAGTTAAAGATGCGCAGGACGTGCCTGCACAGAACCGCGCGGACCTCGCGATGCTGCTTCGCGATGGACACTTTATGGTCTATCCGGATGCGACGCTGCGACCGCGCCTGCCGCTTTCGCGAGCGCGCGTGCTGCACGCTATCGCGAGTCTGCTCGAAACCCGCAATCTGCTGCAGCTTCAGAAAGCCAACGCGCGGCCAACAAGCGAGGGGCAACTCATTCTGCGTTCTTCGAAAGGTAAAGATCAGCCGATTCGAGTAAATCCGGATGCATTTCTATTCCGGTATCTCGGCGAACGTCCTTATCCGGTTTCGTCTGTTGCGCTAGTCGGCGGTGAAGCGGTTGTCTATCACCTTGCCGCGAATGGACAGATCGATTTTCTCGAGGTGAAGCCGGCCATAAACGGCGCTGCCGCGGATCGCTTTTCACCGTTTGCTAATTGGACTCGTGGGTTGTCGCTCGGACAGGTGCAGGCACGTTTGGCGCGTCCCGCTAAAGGTATTGGTCAGATTGTTGATCTGCGCGTTGCGTCGCGAGGCGCATCACACCGCGTGACAGATCTCGAGATCGTCGGCACCAACGGCACGGCGCACGTTCGCGGCGGCCGCATCCGCTCGGCGCTTGGATTACGCGAACAACTCTTCGTCATCGATCGCGAATACGACGACGCCGGGCGAATCACCGAATTCGTCTTTGTCGGTCGCGGCTGGGGCCACGGCGTGGGCATGTGCCAGGTGGGCGCCTACGGCCTCGCCAAACAAGGCTTCTCCGCCGAACAAATCCTCAAAACCTATTACTCCGGCATCGAACTCACACGAATGTATTAGCCACGGATGACACGGATAACACTGATTTTGTTATCCGTGTTCATCCGTGTAATCTGTGGCTAAATGAATTTCTCACGTAATCAAATCATCGGTGGTTTGCTTGTGCTTGCGCTCGTCTGGGTAGTTATACTTTCTCGTGCCCTCTGAGAATCCAGTCATCGCCATTGTTGGCCCAACCGCTTCAGGCAAAAGCACACTCGGAATCGAAGTCGCGCTCCAACTCAACGGCGAAATCATCAACTGCGACTCCGTGCAGGTCTATCAAGAGATCCAAATCGCAACCGCCAAAGTGTCTCTCGACGAGCGCAAGGGCATCCCGCATCATTTGATCGACTTCGTCTCTCCAAACGTCAATTACACCGCCGGCGAATGGGCGCGCGAAGCGGCGCAGAAGATCGAGGAAATCGAAAGCCGTAGTCGCGTGCCGTTGCTCGTCGGCGGCACCGGTTTTTACTTGCGTGCGCTGCGCCAGCCACTATTTGCTAGTCCACCTACTGACGAATCGCTACGCCGGCGTCTCACACGAAGCCGTGAAAAACGCGGGGCCGAATACCTGCACCGCCTCTTGAACCGGATCGATCCCAGCGCCGCCCGGCAGCTCTTTCCACGCGACTGGCCGCGCGTCCAGCGAGCCCTCGAAGTCTATCTGCAAACCGGAAAGTCGATTGTGGACCAGCGGCCCGAGCGCCCCGAACCACATGAAAGCTCGCGCCGCCTGCGCATCCTCGCCCTGAATCCACCCCGCGCCGAGCTCTACCAGCGCATCAACGAACGCACCGAAGCCCACTTCCGCGCCGGCCTGGTTGACGAAGTTCACGACCTGTTGGCCCGGGGCTTCTCACCGGCCTCAAACGCGCTCGGCGCGCACGGCTACCGGCGCGTGGTCGAGTATTTACAGGGTTTGCGCGACCTCGACAGCGCGGTGGAACAGACTAAGTTAGACGTGCGTCACTACGCCAAACGCCAATTGACATGGTTTCGCCATGAAGCCGGAGTCGAATGGTTTGACGGTTTTGGTGAGGAAAATGGCATTTTGCGATCGGTTCTGGAAATCCTCGCCGCGGGCCCGAGGTCCAAATAATCATCTTTCTCTCACATCTACTTGTATCTCTTGTCAGCTAAAGATCCGTGTTGTAATCTGCTTGTAACCGCGCGGTTTACCAATCCACCCACGGGTTCAAGCATGTCAGACGGTAAACAGGCACCACAAAATATCCAGGACGCCTTTCTCAACACGGTGCGCCGTGAAAAGACTGCGGTGATCGTTTATCTCTTGAACGGCGCCAAGCTGACGGGCCGTATCCGCAGTTTCGACAAGTTTTCAGTCCTACTCGAATCAGGCTCGCAGGAACAACTGATCTTCAAGCACGCTATCTCGACCATCTCACAGTCGCGACGCGCCACCGGGGACCTACACACGCAGGCCAACACCGAAGCCAACCCGCGCGAAGTTCGCGGTCAGGATACCCACTCGCCTGAGGCGTGACATTCGTTTACACTCTCGCGAGCACTTCACACTTGGGACGCTTTGAGGACCTGTGCCTGGAACTTTCATTACCTTCGAAGGCATTGACGGCAGTGGGAAATCGACTCAGTTACGTTTACTGGGTAATTTTCTGCGGGCCAACGGTTGCGACGCGCTAATAACGCGCGAGCCCGGTGGCACTACGCTCGGCCTGCGCCTGCGAGCAGCACTGCTCGATGCAATGGAAGAAGTCGATCCGTTGACCGAGCTGCTGGTCTTCGCCGCCGACCGCGCGCAACACGTGCGTCGTATGCTGCTTCCGGCGTTGGAGGCGGGAAGAGTTGTGATCTCGGATCGTTATGCGGATGCGACAGTGGCTTATCAGGGCGCCGGACGAGGTTTCTCGCCGGAGTTGATTTCGCAAATCGTCCAGCTGGCGACGGAAGGACTCAAGCCGGATCTGACGTTGCTTTTTGATCTTTCAATCGACGAATCGACGAACCGCACGGCGCGCCGCTCAACCGGAAAGAACGCGGGCAAGGTTGCACCTGACCGGCTCGACATCGAAAATGCCGACTTTCACACTCGCGTGCGCGACGCGTATTTGCAGATCGCGCTGAAGGAACCTGAGCGAGTGAAGTTGATCGATACGAGTGGTCCAGTGGAACGCACGCAGGAACGCGTGCGAGAAATCATCGTTCCATATTTACAAAGCCGAGGCCACCTCGCGATGAACTATGTTCGCTGAACTGATAGGAAACGAGCGCGTCAAAACAGCGCTCAAGCGGATGCTGGTTTCTGACCGGCTGCCCGGCGCACTGCTGTTCACCGGTGAAGAAGGCATCGGCAAGAAACTCTTCGCACTCGAAGTCGCGCGCGCTTTGAATTGCCGTACGCCGAAGGACAGCGAAGCGTGTGGCGTGTGTTCATCGTGCACACGCATTTCCAAACTCAACTACCCGCAACGCGACGACGCCGAAGAATGGACACAAATAATCTGGACGAACCATCCGGACGTCGGACTCGTCGTGGCGCCAAAGCGCGTTTTGCGCGTCGAGCAGATGCGACAGATCGAAAAGGAAGCGAACTTTCGACCGTTCGAAGGCAAGGCGCGAGTGTTTCTAATCGACGAGGCTGACAAACTCAACGACGCTTCCGCAAACGCGCTGCTCAAAGTCCTCGAAGAACCGCCAAGAACGTCACACCTGATCCTGATAACTGCGCGTCCGGCAATGCTGCTGCCGACGATTCTTTCGCGTTGCCAGATGATCCGTTTCTCGCCGTTAACGCCGTCAGAGATCGAGACTCACTTAACGAAGAATAAGATCGACACCAAGACCGCGCGTCTGCGAGCTCGTGCGGCGGGCGGCAGCATGGGTCGTGCTTTATCAGGCGATCTGGTGACATTCACGTCGCAACGCAAAGCCATGCTCAAAGTGCTCCACGCGCTCGTGGTGAGCGACGATCGCGCGCAACTACTCCGTTCCGCGGAACAACTCAACGAAGCACAATACAAAGAGGAATTTGAGGAACGTCTGGACGTACTCGAAACGCTGATTCGCGATGCGTGGATGTTATCGCTTGGAGTTGAGCCAAGCCAGCTTGTTAACGAGGATTTGACTCCGGAATTACAAGAGGTCAGTCGAAAACTCGATTCCGGACGGGCCGCGGATTGGATTCTTCAAATCGAGGATTTGCGAGAGCAATTGATCGTCAACATCAATCGCAAAGTTACAACCGACGCGTTGTTCCTCGTAATGGCGGGCGACGTAGCCGCGCTCAAAAGACCAAAAGTTCGGTAACACATTTTAACGCTGAATGCTGATCAGATCAGCGTGATCTGCGTCCATCTCAGCCAGCAGCTTCTCCGTTTCCATCACGAACGCCTCGACAATATTCTCACCCGCAACCTTCCGCATCGGCACACCGTCTTTGAAGATCATCCCGACACCACGACCAAACGTGATCCCGAGCTGCGAGTCGTGAGCTTCGCCTGGTCCATTCACCGCGCAGCCCATGATCGAAAGGTGCAGCGGCTCTTCGATATGCGCCAGCCGGCGCTCGATCTCAGTCACGATTCCGACAAAGTTATCAACATCGAGTCGTCCACACGTCGGACACGCAACCACAGTTACGCCACGCGTTCGCAGACCCAGCGACTTCACAATCTCCCACGCCACCCGAACTTCTTCCTGCGGCTCAGCAGCAAGCGAAACTCTAATCGTGTCGCCAATACCTTCGTAGAGCAGGATTCCAAGCCCGATAGAAGACTTTACAGTCCCACTGAACGACGTCCCCGCTTCAGTGACGCCAAGGTGAAAC
>DATENQ010000080.1:0-3591 GCA_035275005.1 Pyrinomonadaceae bacterium
CTTGCCCCCGCTGTTGGATGAGTTCGAAGAGCGGGGGCAAGCCCCTCTTCCTGACTTGTTCTATTCATGAGATCGCAGAAATGAAAACAAGACTCATTAATCGCTACATGTGGCTGGTCGTCGCGATTGGCAGTACGCTCCTTGTCTATTCGGTCCACAACCTTCGTTACAAACAACTCGACTTTCGTTTCCTGTTACTGTTTTTATTAACCGTACTAATCAGCTCGCGATTTGCGATTAAAGTCCCCCGCGTCAATACGACGATTACAGTAGCCGATACATTTATCTTTCTCACGTTTCTGATTTATGGACCAGAAGCTGCCGTTGTCGTTGCCGCCGCTGATGGTTTGAGCTCGGGCCTGCATCTCAGCAGACGCTGGATCACTGTCCTCTTCAACGCCGGCGCAAACGCAAGCGCGGTTTTTACCACCGGCGCGATCGCGCGTTTGCTATTCGGTGCTGATCTCAACATCGCGTCGCAACCCTATTCAATAAGCCTCGTTATTCTCTGCGTAGTGGGTATTACGCAGTATCTATTGCACACGTGGCTGGTTGCGATTTGTCTCGGTCTCAAAACTGATCGGCCGCTATGGCAAACCTGGAGCAGTCATTACCTTTGGTCATCGTTGACTTACTTTATCGGTGTTTTTGTAGCAGGCGGCATTGTGAAGCTGGAGAACACGTTCAGCTTTTACGCCGTGCTGGCCCCGCTGCCGATTATCTCGATCCTTTACTTCACCTACGAAAAATATCTCGAAGACATAAGAGCAACCGCGGCTCAGGCCGAAAGAGCCGAGCGCGAGCGCGCTGAGGCTGAACACGCGCGCGCTGAAGCTGAGCGCCTTCGCGCCGAACAAGCTGAGCGACATGTTGAAGAGCTCAATCGTTATGTTGAAAAGCTGGAAGGCGCCGGCAAAGAGCTTCAGGAAAGTCGCGAGCATTTTCGTCACGCAGCTTTTCACGATGCGCTGACCGGACTGCCGAATCGTTCATTGTTCACTGAACACTTACGGTTAGCTCTCGGACGTGCTCATCAACACGAGGATTATCGATTCTGTGTGTTGTTCCTCGATCTGGATCGTTTCAAAAACATCAACGATAGCCTGGGCCATCCGAGCGGTGATGAGCTGCTGATTCTGGTTGCGCGGCGACTCGAAACCTGCGTGCGGCAGACGGATGTAGTGGCGCGTTTTGGTGGCGATGAATTCGCGATACTGCTCGACGCGATGCAAGATCCTTCAGATGCCGTGCAGGTCGCCGAAAAAGTCTTGCGAACGATAGCTGCGCCTTTCAAGCTCACGAATCATGAAGCGATTACGACCGCCAGCATCGGCGTCGCGCTCGGCTCGCCAAACTATAAAGAGGCTGAAGATATTGTCCGTGATGCGGATACCGCGATGTATCGCGCCAAGGATGGCGGCAAGGCACGTTACGAGCTCTTTGACACGGCAATGCATACACGGGCCGTGACGTTGTTGCGGCTGGAGACTGATCTACGCCGCGCGATCGAAAACGAGGAGCTGTGTGTTTATTACCAGCCGATCGTGTCGGTAGCAAATGGAGAGCTGCACGGGTTCGAAGCGCTGGTGAGATGGCGCCATCCGGAACGTGGTCTTATCTCGCCCGGTGATTTCATTTCACTCGCCGAAGAGACCGGGTTGATTCTTCCGTTAGGATTAAATGTCTTGCGTGAAGCCTGCCGGCAGTTACGGAAGTGGCAGCAACGTTCGTTGTCAGACAGGGACCTGATAATGAGTGTGAATCTCTCCGGTAAACAGCTTACGCAGCCTGATCTGATCGAACGTATCGAGGAAGTGCTGCATGAGTCTCAGATCAAGCCGTGGCACTTGAAACTGGAAGTCACGGAAAGTGTGGTGATGGAGAATCCGGAGGTTGCGGCCGTTACCCTCGCTAAACTGCGTGAGCTCGGAGTGTTCCTGAGCATCGACGATTTCGGCACGGGTTATTCGTCGTTGAGTTATCTCAACCGCTTCCCCCTCGACATCCTGAAGATCGATCGCTCCTTTATCTCTACGATGAATCAGACTGAGGACAACTTGCAGATAGTGAAAACGATCGTGACGCTGGCCGGAAACTTAGGGATGCAGGTCATAGCCGAAGGCGTCGAGACTGAAGGCCAACTCAACCAGCTCAAATTATTGAAGTGCCAATATGCGCAGGGTTACTTGTTTTCTGAGCCCCTGGATGCAGCGGAGGCTGACTTATTTATCTTGAGCCGCCTCAATAACTCTCCCACCACCGCGCTACAGATCTCGGAAACCGTCAGCTTCATGATGTGATTGTTAAAACCAAAACGTCACAACTGCGAAGGAAATAGCAAAAACTAAAAAGATCGCGAAGACGATTTTTGTTAATGCTTGATCTCAAACCTATAGGAGAGGTGAAGATCATGCGTAACAAGAGGATATTGATTGTATTTAATGTACTGATGCTATTGGCGGGTTTCTCAGTCGTTGCGAGAGCCCAGAATTCGCCCTACCGGCTCAGCGATAAGGACGTCAAAAAACTGATGGCGCAACTGAAGAAGGACACGGGCAAATTTCGCAAGAGCCTAGACTCGTCGCTCGACCGGAGTCGTTTGAATGGGACGAACCGAGAAGATAATATCAACGCCATCGTGAAGAATTACGAGGACGCGACCGAGCGGCTCTACAGTCGTTTCAAGGATAACAAGTCTGTTGGCGCGGACGTGGAGGCTGTTCTAGACGGCGCGGCGGAACTCGACCGGTTCATGACGCGACGCCTTGCCAGTGAAAGGGCTGAGCGTGACTGGGCGGCAGTTCGTGACGACTTGCGCCGGTTGGCGGATGCTTACAACGTTAGTTGGCGCTGGTGGTAGGATTTGCTCTAAAAATGATTTAGCAACTCTGCGAGTTGTTCCAAATATAGATCCGGATTCGCGCTCATTACACGCGCGCTACTCGGATAAGCACTGCGGACGCCGATGGTCATTACTTTCCCTCGGCGTCCCATTTCTATGTCTTCAGGTGCATCTCCCACATAGACGCAGTATGAGGGATTGGCATTCATCGAACGGATTGCTCGCACCAGTCCTTCCGGATCCGGCTTCTTATTCACGATGTCTTCATTGCAGATGATTACCGCAAACACGTCTCTCAACACTGACTGCTCAACCTCACGGCAGACTCGGCTTCTGCTACCGCTGGTGACTACGGCGAGTTGATAACCGTTTTCATGCAGGGCAAGCAGCGTTTCACCAACTCCTTCAATCAGTGGAGCAGACTGTTCGCCGTAATGTTGAATCCACAAATCATCAGCGACTTGCCAAAGATCCTTTGGCAATCCGAGAGCTTCGTAGGTGGAATACCAGTTGGGCGAATACTTTGCTTCATAAACAGCATGAGCAAAGGGAACTCCCAACTCATCGAACGTCTTTTCAAACGCCACTAACCCCAGATGCGCTGAATCGACCAGTGTGCCATCCCAATCGAACAGAAAAGTTTTAATGTGACGATTGTTGTTCATCAATTCTTCAAGGTTGCGACTGTAGGGGCGGCACTCCGTGGCCGCCCGTCGTTCGAAAGATACAATATTGTGAGACGGGCGGCC
>DATENQ010000081.1:0-3859 GCA_035275005.1 Pyrinomonadaceae bacterium
GGAAAAGAACAAGTCAGGAAGAGGGGCTTGACCCCGCTGCTGGGGGTATTCAAAGAGCGGGGGCAAGCCCCTCTTCCTGACTTGTTCTTTTCTTTACTAGCCTGACCTGTCTTTGCAAGCTTCCGACTTCGCTTTGCGAACATTGGATTACAGTCGCTGAATGTTTTCCTTTGGCTCGACGGTGATGGAGCGGAAGCGCGAGAGGCGCACCAGTCCGGGGGCGGCGCCTTTGGGTTTCGATAAGAATTTCCGTTCTGTGTAGTGGACGACAACTTTTGAATCTTCGCTCGCCTGGCTGAAGCGTCCGGCGAGTTGGGCCGCTTCGATGATGGTGCGTTGCGGAATCTCTTTGCGCGTTGGATTGCGCACGACCACGTGCGAGCCCGGATAGTCGCCCGTGTGCATCCAGAGATCGTTGGGTTGGGCCACGCGGAAAGTGAGATTGTCGTTGTCACGCGCCGCGCGCCCGACAAGAATCTCGTACCCGTCGGTAGAAAGGTAACGGCGTACGCCCGGGATCTTTTCCGGTTTGGAAGTTTTCTTCGCCGGGACTTTCGGTGCGGGTGCAGGTTTTTCGAAACTGTTTAGCGCGGCTTCATCTCTCGACTGAATGATCTCGTCGAGTTGTTGCAAGCGCTGATCGAGGGCAGCTATCTCGCGATCGATTTGCTGCAATCGTTCAGCGATCTCTTCGGCAGCGTGTTTTGCTTTGGTGTACTGGCGAAAGCGAGCGGCGGCTTCATCCTGAAGGGACCGGTTCTCATCAATCTCGATCTCAATAGCAGGAGCGCCTTCGGTGTAGTAGTCCGTGACGTGGACTCTATTTCCGTCGCGCACGGCAGTGGCGATGTTTGCCAGCAGCAAATCGCCGATTCTTTTATGTACTTCGGGATCGCCATGGCGAGCGAGGTCGTCGTGAAGATGCTCTTTCAACGTGCGTTGCTGGCGAATCGTTTTGGTCAGTCGTGACCGCATGCCTTTGGCGCGTGAGTCAAATGCTTTGGCAGCATCGAGCGATGAGAAATACGCATCAAGGTCAGCCACGTCGATGTTTAACTCTTCGCGCGAGTTTTTTTGAGGACGCGGAGGTGGTTGATAAATCTCGTGCGTTCTTGTTTGTCCGTGTTCGCGCAACACGGCCATAATGCGATTAAGTTCGTCGAGAACAAAAATGTCCGCAGTCCTGCCGGTCAGTTGAATAACGAGTCTGCGAAAGATTGGACCGTCATCGATGCGGAAAGTGAGACGAACTATGCGGTCTAAAGGATCTTTTGAGATATTGACGAGAGATGCGCCGCTGAGTCTTGACCGCATGAACTGGCCGAACGCGGTTAAGTGAATGGATTGCTTCTCCAAGTCTCTTGTGCGGCGACGAATTAAATAAAGACGAGGACTTGCAGGATCGACACTCACGAACAGGAACTCACCACGTAATCCGAAATCGAAGGCAAACGAGAGCGGCGTAAGCTGAAAAATCTTGCCAAAAAACCTTCCGGGCAGAATCGTCCGGAGTTCCTCAACAATGCGTTGAATAAGCTCGTGGTGCATGTTATGGAACATTGTAGGCCGCAGATGACGCAGATTAAATCCGGATTTTATCCGCGTCATCTGCGGCTAAAATATTCTTACGAGGTAATGACTGCCGTGCGGGTGAAGCGATCGTGGGCTGTATAGCCTTCGCGGCTGATAAGCGCAAAGAAGATGCCGACTAGTGTAGGCAACGAGACGAGATAGAAAAAGGAGCGTCCGATTGCCTGGCCACCGGTTGGGATTAGTCCGGTTTTGGTGTCGATCACGCGCAGCGATAGCAGGCGCATGGCCCACGTGCGACCGGTCAGCGCAGTCATTAGTGTCAGATAGATAAACGTGACTATGATCAAACTTCCTGCCAACACAGCTATCACACGCATCTCCTGCAAATTGCTGCCGGTCAGGTACATCGCTCCCGCAATCGGCGCACTCAGCAACGCACAGAAGATCAGATCGAGCAAAGCACAAAATACGCGACGAAAAGCCGACGCGCTTCGCCGCTCCAACTCATCAACGCGGAGGTTCTTGGCAATCGAATCGAGATAGTTGAGCGCCGGATCGTTTGGATCGTCTTTGATCAAACGTTTAGGTGGCCGCACCGGCTCGGTCTCAACAACCGGCACTGGCACGACCGCGAGGTGAGAAACTTTCTCCTCGACTATCGGTGCTTCAACGACGGCAATTTCCGGTTCAAACGCGAGTTGCTGGTTGGGGGAAACCGTTTCGCTCATCTCGTTTTCTTCTCGTTCCGGTGCGTACGCAACGGCAGTCGCCAACGTCGTTCCCCGCTGACGATTTTCGGCGGGCGCAGTCTGGTGTGCTCTTTCGATTCGTTTGAGAGCAGCCGCGACCAGAGGATTCATGGCCGGCATCGGCGTGGGTGGCAGTAATTCGAGTTGTGGAGGGTTAATCGCGGTCTCTACCCGCTTCCGCTCAGCTTCGGCAGCCTCGCGTGCCGCTTCGCGTGCGCGCTTTTCCTGTACTTCGCGCACCCTTTCGCTCAGTTCTTTACGCCACTCGGGCAGAGAATTTCTTGACACTCCCGGAAACTCGATCAGTGTGGATTTCTTTTCAGTTGTTCGAGTTGAATCGTTGGGGGATGCGTCCATTACGAGGCCGCATACTATCAGGAATAACTTTAAGTGGTCAATGAGAAAATAAAGCAGGGAAACGGTTTAGCCACAGATAGACGCGGATGAACACAGATAAGAATTAAAGAGGGGTGCGGCCTGCAAAACCGGCGTCGACGTCGTGCCACCATTCCAGTTCGTCACCTTCGCCGAGCTGCCAGCAAAGCAGGACCACGCGGCCCTCGCGTAGCGAAGGAAAGTCGACCAGGCCGCGTTCGAAGTCTTTTAGTTGGACGCCAAGTGCTTCCAATTCTGCGAGTTGCGTCGTGAGTTCGGTTAGGACGGTAGCGTAGGCCACTCCATTTTCCATTCCGCCACCACCCTGTTCCGCGGCTTCCGCAGCTTTTTTCGCCCCGTCACGAAACAGCGAAACCTTCCGATGCGCGCGCTGAATCTTCCCGGTGATGATTCTGACCTCCGGCAGCAGCGCGTTTGCTTCCTGTACGGTGAAGATTTTCATTTTAGTGGTCATCAGTGATCCGGATGAACTCCGTGGCTGCTTCGAACTCCGCCGCCTCCTCTTCAATCTCCGCCTCGATCACAACGCGCATCGCAGCCTCAAAACTGCCGGGCTGTGATTTCTGCATCTCCAATTGATCGTGCAGGTATTCCGCGGGCAGCGGCTCGTGCAAATCGCGCTCGTCGTAACGAGTTCCGTGCGTAACTTCTTTGCGCACCTTGTCCGCGATCTCGCCGAGATCGATGAAGTAGTCGGAAACGTCGATCAGCTTTGGCGCCGTGTTTGACCTGAAGCCGGCGATCTCGACGCGACAGCCTTTGTAAGCAACGGCATTGACGGCATAGACAAAGTCTTCGTCACCAGAGACCAGCACCGCAGTGTCGTAACGACCGGCGAGCGAAAGCATATCCACCGCGATCTCGACGTCAAGATTAGCTTTTCTGGTTCCGTCGTAAAAGGTTTTGAGCTCCTTCTGGATCACGCGAAAACCATTGCGACGCATCCAGAGAAGAAAGCCCTGCTGTCGCTCGGCGCCGATGTCCACGCCCGTGTAAAAGAAGGCTCGCAGCAGTCGTCCGTCTCCTAACAGGACACGTAACAGTTTGTTGTAATCGATGTCGATGTTGTGAAAACGGGCTGCATGGAAAAGATTGTTACCATCAATAAAAACCGCCACTCTGCCGCGATGACCAAGCTGCCATGAAATATTATTTGTAGGATCGAAATTGTGCATAAACTG
>DATENQ010000082.1:0-6523 GCA_035275005.1 Pyrinomonadaceae bacterium
ACGAACGTCGCCGCGATCATCAGCGGCTCGATCATCGCTTCGCGCGCCGAGAGAATCGGCAGTTCCGATATCGACCTCGCGATCATGGATCGTCTGCGTCGTCATCGTGGGCTGACAATCGGAGTGCAAACAGCCGAACGACTCAAGCTCGAGCTCAGCTCCGCTACCGAGCCTTTCGATCCGAGCAAGAAGATCAACGTGCGTGGCCGCGATGTGCAGACGGGTAGTCCGGGTGCTGTCGATATCACGGCGGGCGAGGTTTATACGATCACGCAGCCGATCATTCGTCGCATCGCGGAAGAAGTGCGAACGTTACTTGCAGACCTGTCGCCGGAAGTTGCGGGAGACATTTACGATCGCGGATTGATCATGACGGGCGGTGGCGCCTCGATGGAAGGTCTGCCTACATATCTGACCAATGAGCTCGGACTGAGCGCACGTGTCGCCGACGATCCCAGGTTCGCGATCGTGCGCGGCCTGTCGCAACTTTACGACGAACCACTGTTGCTCCGCCGTGTCGCGCGGACGGAGGCCCACCCGCTATTGGATACCGAAGCCACCGCTTTCGAAACCTAATGATACAAAGCGATGCCGCAAAAAATCACAAAAGGCACAAAGTTCATTTTGTGCTTTTTGTGCCTTGTTGTGGCTAAAAACATGAATGAACGTAGTTAATATTTTTAAGCGACAAATCACGGTTGCGCACATCTTCGGAATTCCGGTGCGTTTTGACTACCGCTGGTTTGTAGTTTTTCTGCTCAGCGTCTGGTTGATAGCGATGAACCTGGCCCAGGGCGGAATGTACGTGGGCCAGTACAGGATGCTTCCTCTCAGCACCGCCGCAGCGTGGGTCCTCGCAGTAATTACAACGATGGGTCTGTTTCTTTCAGTTCTCGGACACGAACTGTCACATGCGCTGATGGGTCGCTCCGAAGGAATTGAGATCGAAGAGATCGTGTTGCACCCGTTTGGCGGCCTCGCTCGACTGCGAAACGAACCTGACAGCCCGCGCGCGGAGTTCAGAATCGCGGTTGCCGGACCAGCCGCGAGTTTTCTGTTTGCGGCCATCAGCTTTGCACTGATGTGGCCGGCGATGAAGGCCAATTATCCGACTGCGGGCGGAGTGTTGTTCATACTCGGCGCCGGCAATTTGTTGCTCGCGATCTTCAATCTCTTTCCCGGCTATCCGTTGGATGGCGGCCGGGTGTTGCGCTCGATCCTTTGGCGCCGCACGGGCGATATCAAACAAGCCACGCGTCTTGCCGGAATTTGCGGCATGTTGATCGCGGCGATCCTGATCATCTTCGGCGTCTACATGGCCATCGCGCCGGGTTTCAGATCGTACTTCATGGGTTTCTGGTCGGTGCTCGTCGGTCTGTTTCTTTTCGACGCGGCGTACAGCGTGGTGAAGCACGTGCGCGGGCGGATTCGAAATATCGTCAGCGAGGCGATGTTGGCTCCATTCTCAATCGAGCCTGACGTGCTGATCAGTCACTTGATCGATTCCATTCTGCCGCTGCACCGCCAGGTCGCATTTCCCGTCGCTCAAAATCATCGCTTGCACGGAATGTTGTCGTTGGAAGATCTGAAGTCATTGCCGCGCGAACGCTGGCACCTCACGCGCGCTCGCGACGTCATGCGACCCATCGCGCCGCGTTTCTTTGTTGAGCCAAACGCGACTCTCGACTACGCGCAGGAGTTGATGAAACGAAATGGTATCGGCTCGGTGGCGGTGGTGGGAAAAACCGGCGAGCTCGTCGGCTTCCTCCAGACCGGCAGATTTAAACGCACAAAACGCTCAAAATCCTCACGCCAGTAATTGATCTGTTTCACGCAAAGGCCCAAAGACAGCAAAGGAATTTCTTTGCGACTTCCTTTGCTGTCTTCCCGCCTGTGCGTGAAACAGGAACAAAAATGTAACAACTATCGGTTTTTACCTTCATTGCCAGTACCGCTTTTTTCCGCGATAATCCGAACGGAGTTATTAACTCTCGCTATTTAAGGACTCGTCGTATGCTGGCCGTAATCGGCGCGCTCTTTGCCAACGCAGTGATCGCGGTACTGAAGTTCATTGGAGCCGGGATGACCGGGTCATCAGGCATGATGGCTGAGGCTTTACACTCGGTCGCCGATACCACAAACCAGATCTTTCTGTTGCTCGGTTTGCGATTCTACAAGCGACCGGCTTCTGACAAGCACCCTTTTGGTTACGGTAAAGAACGGTTTTTCTGGTCGTTCATCGCAGCGATTTTTATCTTTGGCGTTGGCGCCACCTACGCGATCTACGAAGGCATTGAAAAACTCAGGCATCCGCATCCGCCGACGAACCTTAAATGGGCTTTCTGGATCCTTGGCATCTCATTCGCGCTGGAGAGCTGCTCGATTGCATTGGCGATCTACCAGGAAGCCAAAGAGGCGCACCACGAGGGTTTGACTTTTTCGCAGTATCTTCGCGAGTCGAAAGATCCGACGGCGAAGACAGTGCTCTTTGAAGATTCAGCCGCGTTGATCGGAATAGTGGTCGCGTTCACAGGACTACTCCTGACCGAATACCAGGTTGGGGGCAGAGTTGGGGCTTATTGGGACGGTCTCGCGTCGATAATAATCGGGCTTGTGCTTGCAGTTGTTGCTTTTGTGCTGGCACGCGCGTCGCGTGGGTTGCTACTGGGCGAAGCAGCTAACGCGAAAGAGGTGGCACTCATCAAAGAAGCGATCGAGGGTCATCCGAATGTTGAACGAGTCATCGAGCTTTTGACGATGCACCTCGCGCCCAAGCAGATTCTCATCAACGCGCATGTGAAGCTTCGCGAGAATCTGGTTACCAACGATATTTTGAAATCTATTGAAGAGATTGAAGAGCGGATCAAGCGCGCCGAGCCCATGGTGGAGAGGATATTTCTTGAGGCCGCGCGCGGTGATCAGGTCGACCAGAATCGAACGGCCCGGAACACATAGGTTGAGGCTTTTGAGCCACGGATTTTCACGGATGAACATCGATCAGAAAATCGAGTTGAGATGTTATTGTTACTGCCATACGCCGAGTATTTAAGACGAATGATAGAGCCGCGCAATGTCGCGGACATCATCTTCGTCTTTTTGCTGGTGTATGCAGTCTTGAAACTCCTCCGCGGTACGCGCGCCACCCCGATGGCCGCCGGGATCGGCTTCCTCGTTTTCCTCTACTGGCTTTCCGTCAAACAAGATCTCGCCACGCTCGAGTTTGTGCTCAGCAATGGGCTGCTGTACATCGGTATCGCGATCATCGTCCTGTTTCAATCTGAAATTCGTCAGGCTTTGATTACGTTTGGAAATCGTTTTCGCATGCCGTTTACGTCGCGGCATGGTGGACAGTTTGGCGAGGGCATTTACGACGAAGTTATTTTGGCGGCAACGACGCTCGCTTCCTTCAAGACCGGCGCGCTGATCGTGATTGAACGGAATGTCGGTTTGAAGAACGTGACTGACGGCGGTGTGCGACTCGACGCGGAGCTCAGTTACGACTTGCTCGTTAGTATCTTCAACACGGCGAGTCCGCTGCACGACGGCGCAGTTGTTATTCGCCGTCATCGCATCGCAGCGGCTTCCTGCTTTCTTCCTTTGACACTGAATCCACGACTCTCGCGAGATCTCGGCACGCGCCATCGCGCCGCCATCGGCGTCACTGAAGATACAGATGCGGTCGCGGTTGTGGTGTCGGAAGAGACGGGGTTGATTTCGTTTGTGCAACGCGGTGAGATCAAACGCGGGCTTGATGCAACAAAGCTTCGTGCCGCGATCTTCGATGCGCTGGAAGCGAAGCCCAGAAAAGAAAAAGAGCAGAAGCACTCCGAAGCCGATAACGAGGCGGAAGAAATTGCCTCAGTTTGAATAGGCCCTCAGGACCTATAACACCTATATGCCTTTTCAGGACATAGACGAAACCACAGCTCCAGATCCGCGGCCGGCGCCAAATCGCGTCGAAAAGTTGCTGCGCCGGATCTTTCTGGAAGACTGGAGCTTGAAGCTTCTTTCATTGGCAATTGCAATCGTCCTCTGGCTTTTAGTCACCGGTCAAAACCAACCCGTGACTGCACATGTCAACGTGCAGCTCAACTTCATCCGTCCGCCGGCTTTGGAAATCAGTAATGATCCGCCACGAACGGTCGACGTGATGCTTACCGGCAGCCGAAACAAGTTGGACGATCTTTCTTCTCTCGATCTGGTGGCGACCGTCGACCTCGCCGACCAGCGCGCCGGTGAAAGAGTTTTGCGCCTCGCTGACAAGGCAAAGATCACTCTGCCGCAAGGTATAAAGATCGACGGCTTCCAGCCGAGCGCGATTCCTATTCGCCTCGAAGAAGTCGTCGATCGCCAAGTCAACGTCGAGCCAAGGCTCGAAGGTAAGCCTGCGGATGGTTACGAGGTCTACAGCGTTTACCCAAACAAGGGCAGCGTCAATGTACGTGGCCCCGAAAGCCATGTGAATTCGTTGCAGAAAGTTATAACTGAAAGTATCTGGCTCGCAGGACGCAAAGAAAATTTCACTGCGCGAAACGTGGCGATTGACGTTCCCGATCCGAAAGTGGATCTGCTCGAGCCGATGGTGAATGTCAACATAGAAATTGGCGAACGTCGCGTCGAGAAGAACTTCTCCGGTGTGAGTGTAACTACGGCTGACGGCGGAAAGGTTCAGCCTGCGACGACTTCAGTGACGTTGCTGGGCGTGGCGAGTCTGATCAATTCATTGAAGCCGGAAGAGGTGAAGATCGTTCTGGATGCTGATCTCGAGCCACGACTCGATATACCTCAAGCGTTGAAAGGTAAAGTGATTCTGAAATCCGTCAGCACTTCGAAGTTTGTACCGTTAAGGTAGGTAACAGATTACACGGATGAAAGCTCTTTTTGGTACTGACGGTATTCGAGGTGAAGCGGGACGGTTTCCACTCGATCCTGCCACCGTAAGCGCAATCGGTTTTTCACTCGCCTCGCATCTTGCCGGCGCAGGCGACACGCCAAAGATTGTCATCGGCAGAGACACACGCGAATCGGGCGAGTCAATTGAACAGTCACTCATCCGGGGCGCTGTTCAAGCCGGCGCAAAATGTCTTTCGGCGGGCGTTATCACCACTCCCGGCGTCGCATTCCTGACCCGCAAACTTGGGGCATCCGCCGGCGTCGTAATCAGCGCCTCGCACAATCCCTATCAAGACAACGGCATCAAGATCTTTGCCCCCTCCGGACAAAAGATGGACGACTCAGTCGAGCGTCGCATCGAAGCCGACATCCATTTAACCAACGGGAAAAATAAAGAACCATCAGCTAGAACAAGTCAGGAAGAGGGGCTTGCCCCCGCTCTTCCAGAATTCGAAGAGAATCTCCGTCAACAATACCTGTCGTTTCTCGCAAACGAGATTGGAAAAGATTTAGATCTCGCGGGCCTCACAATCGTGATCGACTGCGCCAACGGCGCGAGCTCAGCACTGGCTCCCGCGCTCTTCGCACGACTGGGAGCCAACGTCATCGCCATCAATGCGACGCCCGACGGTCGCAATATCAACCGCGACTGCGGCTCACTTCACATCGAATCACTACAGGAGAAAGTCGTACACGAGCGCGCCGACCTCGGCGTTGCCTTTGACGGAGACGCGGATCGCTCACTCTTCGTCGATGGCAACGGAAGCTTCGTAGACGGCGACGCCACGCTCTGGGCGCTCGCCACACATCTTCAGGCTCACGGACGCTTGAACGACGATGTCGTAGTCGCAACCGTAATGAGCAACATCGGCCTCGAAATCGCCCTGCGTTCAGTAAGAATTCAGCTCGTGCGCACGGACGTAGGTGACAAATATGTGCTCGACGAATTATTAAGACGCGGCGCCAGTCTCGGCGGCGAACAATCCGGTCACATCATCCTGCCGGATCTGACCCTCGCCGGAGACGGCATGATCACCACGCTTTGCCTCCTCCGCGCCCTCCGCGAGTCGCGCAAAACGCTCGCGGAAATGACCATCGGATTCAAACGCTACCCGCAGATCCTGCTAAACGTCAGGGTGCGCGAGAAAGTGCCGTTTACCGATCTCGCCACAGTCCGAACGGCGATTACCGAGGTCGAGGAACTGCTCTCGCAACAGGGAAGGCTCCTACTCCGGTATTCAGGAACGGAGCCGCTGGCCAGAGTAATGATCGAAGGCGAAGACCAGGGTCAAATTGACGAGTACGCGCGAAGAATCGCCGATGCCATCGAGCGCGAGATCGGCGCTAACTCATAAGGCTTTATGAAATTTCTACACGGCTATCAGAGAAAATTCTACACGGCTTTCACCTCACGCAGGGTTCTCAACTGCGGTTGATTGGCTGGGTGGTTGAATCTTTCTGAGCAAACGCGCGAGTCGCAACCCAAAGCCAAAAAGGATCTTGCACGGCACGGGCGTTGCGATGTATATTGTGGGGCAAGAGAGACGGTTGGTGGATCCTCCGTCTCAAGTGGTTGCTGGGGTGAGGACAGTAACCACGAATATGGATGGGCGCGACGCACTCCCACGTA
>DATENQ010000083.1:0-5349 GCA_035275005.1 Pyrinomonadaceae bacterium
GAGATCCTGAATTAATGTGTTCATATGCCTCGATTCGCTCTAGGATCCCTTTGTAGGGGCGGCACTCTGTGGCCGCCCGTCGTCGACTACGCGCTCGTGACGAAGCACGGGCGGCCACGGAGTGCCGCCCCTACAAAGGGACTACGCACAAACATCAAAACAAATCATTCGTAACGCAGCGCCACGAGCGGATCGATTCGCGTGGCGCGGCGGGCTGGGATGTAGCAAGCCAGAAAAGCCACTATCAGCAGCAATATCGGAACGCCCACAAACGTCAGCGGATCTCGCGCCGTCACGCCGTAAAGCAGATCCGACAAAACACGGGTCGCCACCGATCCAATTCCGATGCCCAGCACCAACCCCACAACCGTCAGCGACATTCCCTGGCGCAGCACGAGCCCGAGCACGTCGCGCGGCCGCGCGCCCAAAGCCATGCGCACGCCAATCTCATGCGTTCGCTGCGCAACCGCGTAAGAGATCACTCCGTAAAGCCCGACACACGCGAGCACCAGCGCGAGCGCCGCCAACAAACCAAGCATCAGCGCCTGAAAGCGCTCAGCCGCAATCGCCGCGGCAAACACCTGGTCCATCGTGCGAACATGCGAGATAGGCTGGTCCTTGTCTACCGACCAAACAGCCTGGCGTACTGCGCCGGCGACTGAAGACGCATCTCCCCTGGTGCGCAGCACCAGATCTCGAGGTGAAATAAATGCGCGGCGTTCCTGAGCGTAGGGTGAATACAAATCCATTCGCTCATCGCCGTAGAGTCCCGCCTGGCGCACGTTGCCGACGACGCCCACAACCGTGAGCCATGGATTAGGCGAATCGAGTGGTCCAATCTTGAGTCGCTTCCCGACCGGATCCTGATTGGGCCAGTACTGTTCCGCGAGCCGGCGGCTAACGAGGATCACGGGCTGCGAATCAACAGAGTCGTGCGCGTCGAAAAAGCGGCCGCGCTGAAGCGGGATACCCATCGCGCTGAAATAGTCGGGACTAACCACACGATAAAGCGCGAACGGCAGTTTCATATCGCCGGGTGAGGACTGACCCTCGACTGAGAAGCTGAAGTTCATGCCATTGAACGACAGCGGCAGAAACGTAATCACGCCCGCGGATTCGACGCCGGGAAGTTCCTTCACTCGTCGCAACATCTCATCATAGAAAGCCCGGCGCGCTTCAGGTTTTGCATACTTCGGCATCGGCAGGACCATCTTCATCGTCAGCAGGTTCTCGGTCGTGAATCCGGTCTCAACGCGACGCAGTATTTGAAAACTACGAATCAAAAGACCAGCGCCGACGAGCAACACAACCGCGAGCGCGACTTCTGAGACGACGAGTATGCGTCGAACGTGACGGCCCGAGAGACCGCCCGCCGTATCTCTCGCGACGTCGCTCAACGTCTCTCCAGGCTTCGCGCGAGCGGCAAGCAAAGCAGGCACACCGCCAAAGACGATAGCGGTGAGCACACTCACGCCGAGCGTAAACAGAAACACGCGCGCATCGACGCTGACGTTCTGGAGCTTTGAAAGACTTTCCGGCAGTAACTTCGCGAGCGCTTCAACGCCCCACACGGCACCCAACAAACCAAGCAGGCCGCCGGCGCCGGCGAGCAACAGGCTTTCAACCAGCAATTGCCGTACGATGGTCCAACGCCGCGCGCCGAGAGCGATGCGGATCGCAATCTCGCGGCGGCGGGTCGTCGCCTGGGCCAATAAAAGATTTGCAACGTTCGCACAGGCGATCAGCAGTACGAGCCCAACCGAGGCAAACAGGATTAGCACCGGCAAACGAAGATCGCCGACATAATCCTTGTGCAGAGAATTAACGATGAAGGTTAGTCCTTCATTGGTCTTCGGGTATTCAGTAGACAGCCGTCCCGCGATTGATTGTACGTCGGCATTTCCTTGTTGAAGAGTCGTCCCGAGCTTCAAACGAGCAATGAGCCGTAAATAGTGGTCGCCACGTCCACTCGCCTGTTCGGGCTCCATCGCCCACGGTATCCACAACTCGGTCTCACGCTCAGGATAGAAGAAACCGCGCGGCATCACACCGACAACGGTAAACGACTCGCCATTGAGCGCGATGTTGCGATTAACGATCGACGGATCGCGATTGAAGCGTCGTTGCCAGAGACGTTCGCTGATCACTGCGACCTGGTGTTTGCCTGTCTGATCTTCATCCGGCAAAAACGTCCGCCCCAGCACGGGTTCAACGCCCAGGATCGAGAAAACATTCGCGGTGACGAGCTCGCCGTTGAGACGCTCCGGCTCTGCATCACCGGTGAGATTGATGTCCTGTGGCCCGTGCGCTCCGATGCTTTCGAAGGCCTGGCTCTGATGGCGGAGGTCGAAGAAGTTGGCAGGCGCGACTTCGTTCTGATTGATTCCCTGCTTTAGCCCCTGCTCCCAAATCGAGACCAGCCGTTCCGGATCCTTGAACGGCAGCGGACGAAGGAGAATCGAATCGACAGCACTAAAGATCGCGGTGTTTACGCCAATGCCCAGCGCCAGCGTGACGAGCGCAACCATCGTCGACCCGGGCCGTTTCGTGAGGCTCCTTAACCCGTAGCGAATGTCTTGTAATATTCGGCCCATCATGAACCTCATCTTCAGAACGAGTAACAAGTCAGGAAGAGGGGCTTGCCCCCGCCGTTCGAAGAGCGGGGGCAAGCCGCCCTTCCTGACTTGTTCTCCTTGGAGGTACCTTAATTAGTCCTATCGGTCCTATTCGTAGCGAAGCGCCGCCAGCGGATCGACTTTCGTCGCACGCCGCGCAGGCACTAGACACGCGAGCAACGCCACCGCGCCGAGTAACCCGGCAATCACTACAAACGTCGCCGGATCGCGCGCCTCAACTCCAAACAACAAGCTCGTCAAACTCTCCAAATACTTCATCAACACAAAAGCGCCGCCGAGCCCGATCGCAACCCCGACCACCGTCAACGTCATTCCCTGCCGCACGATCATCATCAGCACTTTGCGACGATCCGCGCCGAGCGCCATGCGAATGCCAATCTCCTGCGTTCGCTGCGACACCGCATACGCCATCACACCGTACAACCCGATCGCCGCGAGCAGTTGCGCGATCACTCCGAACAGCGTCAACAACTTCGCAAACATTCTTTCCATCGCAAGCGTCTGGTCGGCTTGTTGAATCTGCGTGCGGATGTTGCTGAGCGGCAGATTGCTGTCCACCTCGCGCATGGCCGCGCGAATAGCTCCGACAAACTGCATCGGATCGCCGCCGGTGCGTACTTCAAACACAACCATGTTCACTCTCGACAGCGACTGGCGCCATGGTTGGTAAACAGTAGGTTGAATCTCATCACGCTGGCTGGTGTACTTCGCATCGCGCGCAAGTCCAACAATCTCGATCTCGTTGAGATTTTCCGTACCGAAGCTAAAGCGCTTTCCGATCGGGTTCTCGTTGCCAAAATGAGCTTTTGCAAACGACTGATTGACGACGGCAACGTGTGGTGATCGCGCATCATCCTGCGCGGAGAGAGTTCGCCCCATCAGCAGCGGAGTCTCCATGGCCGAAAGAAAGTTCTCGCGCACCGTATGGACTTTCGCATCACTCTCGCGCGGTTTGCCGTCTGGTCCAACTTCTCCCGGCAGATAAACCGAGCTCGTGTTAGAACTAAACGAAAGCAGTGCGTTGCGTGAGAACGTTACTGACTGCACACCGGGAACGGCTTCGAGGCGGCTGAAAGCCTGTTCATAGAGCGCCGCCAACTTTTCGTCTTTGTAACCAAGCAGACCGGGATCGACATCAAACAGAAGTAAATTGTTGGCGTTGAATCCGGTCTCGACGTGCTGAAGATTTCTTAACGTGCGAACCAATAATCCCGCTCCGATCAATAGCAACACCGACACTGATACCTGCACCACCACCAGCGACCTGCTGAGCCACGAACGGCCGATCGCACTCGAGCTGCGACCGGTGTCTTTCAGCGTCGGCGTCAGATCAAGATTGGTGGAGCGCAGGGCAGGCAAGATGCCGAAGACGATACCGGTGAGAAGTGAAAGACCGAGCGTGAACGCGAGCACGCGCAGATCGAGGCGCGGATCGAGCGCGGTCATTTCCCTGCCGCCCCACTCCGCCACCAGCATGAGGCCGTTCTTGATCCAGAGCGCAAACAAAACTCCGAGCGCGCCTCCGACAGTCGCGAGTAACACACTCTCAGTCAACAACTGCCGGATCAAACGTCTTCGACTGGCGCCCAAAGCGAGTCTTACGGCGATCTCTTTCCTTCGCGACGAGCCACGGACGAGCAGGAGGTTCGCAACGTTTGCGCAAGCGATCAGCAGCACGAGCCCGACGACTCCGCCCAACAATTGCAGCGGCGTCGCGAAACCATTGCGCGAATCCATTTCACCCTGGCTGCCCGAATCGACTCCCAGTCGCGGCAGGTCTTTTGGATCGACGTTGCGTAGCGCGCGTGTCGCCTTTGCCTGTCGCATCGAGCGATGCTCGAGCACTGACTCCTGGAATGGTCCAGCGAGAGTTGCTTCTGCCTGCGCGAGAGTGGCGCCGGGCTGCAATCGCCCCATCAATCGCAACCACCAGATGCCCGAGCCGAGCTGGTTGCTCTGCTCGCCCGCAACCTGCTGCTCCCACGCCAACGGAATGGAAACGTCCTGCGCGGTGCCGACATTGCTTGTTCCGGTGAAACCGGCGGACGTAACTCCGATGACCGTGAAAGCGACGTTATTAATATTGACTTGCTTGCCGACCACGGACGGATCGGCGCCAAAACGGTTGGTCCAAAAACGATGACTGAGAACAGCGACAGGAGTAACGCCTGCATTGTCGTCGGCATCGGTGATTGTGCGTCCGACAACTGCCGGAACACCCAGCGCGCTGTAGTAATTTCCGGAAACTACCTGACCGCTAACCACTTCCGCCTGTCCGCCGGCATTGAAGTTGAGATCCATCGGTGAGAAAGCAAACACGTCGGAAAGCGTTGCCGTTTCCTTGCGCAGCCGGTGAAGCGTTTGCGTCGGAAACGATGTACCGACAATCATTCCAGTCTCGCGATTTAGTCGGTTGTTGCCGTTAAATCCGCCTGGTCCAAACTTCTCGCCATTCCAACTTGCCTTGAACAGCACCAGCCGATCCGGATCCTTCACCGGTAACTTCTTCAGCAACACCGCATCGACCACGCTGAACAGCGCGGTATTCGCGCCCACGCCCAGCGCCAGAGTCAAAACCGCTATCGCCGTAAACGCCGGATGCTTCATCAGCATCTGCGCTCCATAACGCAAGTCCTGCCAGAATGAAGTCATGGTTCTCTCTCTACTCGGGTTCCTTTGTAGGGGCGGCACTCCGTGGCCGCCCATCGTCGAC
>DATENQ010000084.1:0-5415 GCA_035275005.1 Pyrinomonadaceae bacterium
CGGGCGGCCACGGAGTGCCGCCCCTACAGTTGGATTTGAGACTGCTCAATTTTTGTAGGGGCGGCACTCCGTGGCCGCCCGTGGTTTGAGGCAAAGATGATGGATGTTGTTGTTATCGGCGGTGGTCCGGCAGGCATGATCGCTGCATTGCGCGCCGGCGATCTGGGTGCAAAGACTGTGCTCGTGACGCGCGACAAGTTCGGTGGAATGGCCGCGAACGACGGGCCGGTTCCCGTGAGGACTCTCGCACACGCCGCTCGGTTGCTCCGCAATGCACGCAACCTCGAGCGCTACGGGATCGTCGTCAGCGAGCCGTCACTCAACTACGCGCGTTTGCTCGTGCGCGTTGGTGAGGTCGTCGAGCAAGTGCGAGCGCACTCAACCTTCAGTACGCAACTCCACGATGCCGGCGTGGTTATTAACGAACAGTGTGGCGCCGCGCGTTTCACTGACGCACACACACTTGAAACAGCAAGCGGGCAACGGTTGCGTGCTGACAAGTTCGTCATTTGCACCGGAGGCACGAGTCGTCAGCTCTCAGTGCCAGGTGCGGAGCTGACGATCACTCACAGGGATGCATTCGGACTAACCGCGGTCCCGCCTTCGATGATCGTGATCGGCGGCGGAGCCACTGGTGTGCAGGTCGCGTCGGTCTTCAACGCTTTCGGATCGCGGATAACGCTCTTCCATTCGGGTGCGCGTATCGTGCCAACTGAAGATGAAGAAGTGTCAGCTGCGGTGGCGGCCGCTTTCCGCGATTCAGGTATTGACGTGAGGGAAAACTTCGGAGTTATCGAGTCGTTCGAGAAGACGCCTGACGGTGTGCGTATGTCGTTCTCGAAAGACGGGCGGCGTGAAGATGCGGAGGCGGCACTTGCCGTGGTCGCTATCGGTTGGGTGGCTAACACCGCGGCGTTGAATCTCGGTCGTGCGGGTGTCCAAACGGATCCAAGAGAGTTCGTGCGTGTAGACGAGTTTCTCCGGACTTCCGCGCCGCACGTCTTTGCTGCGGGCGACGTCACCGGACGGATGATGCTGGTTCCGCAGGCGATCCAGCAGGGCTTCGTCGCCGCTACCAACGCTGTTCAGGGCGCGACGATGACGGTACTCGAAGGAGCAGCGCCTATCGGTAGTTTCACTGATCCGGAATACGCCCAGGTAGGCATGACCGAGAAACAGGCGCGGGCTGCCGGCGAAATCGTTGTTGCCAAGGTGTGCTTCGATTCAACTACCCGCACGATCATCGATGGCAGAACGAGTGGTTTTTGTAAATTGATCGTCGACAGGGGAACGCGCCAGATCCTGGGCTGTCATGTTGTTGGAGAGCGTGCGGTCGAGCTAACTCAAGTGGCGGCAGTCGCGATGGCTGGACGGATGCGCGTAGATGATCTGGCCCAGGTTCCCCTTTCTTTCCCGACTTATGCCGGAGTGCTCGGCCGCGTCGCGGCGCAAGCCGCCCGCCGGCTCAACTTGTCCACAGATTATGTAAATCAATCTGTGTAATCTGCGGATACCTCAAGCATTACCCACCGTAACCCTGTTGTCGCGGCTGAGCATTTTGGCGATGAACAAGAGCATCACGATGCCGAGCATGTTGGCGAGCGTCAGCATAACGAGCACGTTCGGATTGCTGAAGTTCTCGAGCGCGATGATTACGCCGGCCGCGGTATTACGCTGCGCTGTGCCGAGACCACCGATATCCTCGAGGTGGTCCTTTCCCGCGCCCGCAAGGTAACCTAATCCGAACGCTGCACCAACAAAAGCGAGCCCGACCAGGAAAGCGCCTTTGCCAATGATATCGAGCAGGTTGGGATAGTAGCCGACCAGCGTGACCACGATTAGTAAGTACAGTGCGATGCTACCGAGCTTTGCAATCCATGGCTGAAACTTCTTCACCACGCCCGGCATTAGTTTGACCAACAGCATTCCCACACCGATCGGCAGGAGCAGTTGCAACAGCAGCGACCTGGCCACTGCCATGGCATCCACGCTTACACCGGACAGGACCACAGGCAGCACGATAGGCATGTAGGGGACGGTTACTACAGTCAAGAGCATCATCACCGCCGCCCCGAGCGCGACCTCGTGTTCCGCGGTTTGTGTGAGCTTAATCAGCAACGGTGCACCAGCGCCCAAGCTGAAGATCAGCAGCCCTGCTTTGAGTGCCGGATCGAATGGTGCGAAGTGCAGAGCGACGATCATTAGCAGGGGAGCGAAGACGAAGTTCGCCAGCAGCATCTTGATGACGAAAGGCCAGTTCTTCAGGTGTTGGGCAATTTCCGAAGGCTTCTGCGTCAATCCAACATTCAGCATCGTGGAGATTATGAAAACCGGAGCGATGAACTGAATGGCGCTTCTGAGGAACTCGAACATTGACGTCCTCCCTGGCAATAAAAGTATTAGCCACGGATGACACAGATACACGGATGTCTTACCCGTGTTCATCCGTGTAATCCGTGGCTATTTGCCAGCGAGATTAACAATGTCGAGATGGATGGATAACTGTAAGTTTTAACAGTCCTACTTAATGATCGTTCCGCACGCGATCCGGGCGCCGGAGTTTCCTGACGGATCGGTCTTCATGTCGTCAGCTTTCTCATGAACGACCAGCGACGTGCCGCCATTCGCGAAGAGCGAGTTTGGACCATCGCCCATGTTCACCTTCATGTCGTTCAACGTAGCCTTCGCAGTACCATTCGCGCTTACATTGAAGTTGTTCAAGTCGCCGGCGTGTGGCCCTTTCGGGTTCTTCATGCCGTGCTCTTTGCTATCCGGATTGAAATGAGCACCCGCCGTTTCGAAGCCCGGTCCTTCGCATTTGGCAACCTGATGAAAGTGCAGCCCGTGTTGGCCCGGCGGCAGGTTTTTCAGATCGAGTTTGACGCTGACTCCCTTGCTTGTATCGGTTAACGTGGCGTAGCCGATCGACTCTCCCTGCCCGTTCTTCAACTCCACCATGTGCCCCGCGTGCGTGTCCATTTGATGGGTGGCTTGATGTTGTGCGGCAACATACGACAATAGTCCACCAACGATGACCCCAGCGACGATCCAGGCTATAAAGTGTTTCTTCATTTCAATCTCCTAATTATTAATAATTAACTTTTCGCACTCTCCGGTTTGAGTGTTTTGTTTTTTGGCGCAGACGCACTGTCTACACGACGTTTTCCCAATACTAATAGCGCAATCAGTGCTGAGAGCACCAGCAACCACAGCAACGGACGCACACCGCCGAACAGTCTTTGCCCCCAACCACCATCCCAATTGTAAGCCTCGTGTGAAGATAAATCCGCCGTGGTCGCCGCCAGTGTCGATCCTTCGAGAGTCATCTGCGAGTGTTCCAGGATCGATTTCAAACCTTCGAGCGCCTTCTTCTCAACAACACCGCGCTTGATCTTGCCGAAAGGCCCTTCGAGCCCGTCGGCGCGTGAACGATTCTCGGAAACCAGAAACGCGCCCTGCGTCGCGCCCGGAACAGTCACGAATGCCGTCAACGCGAGCGACGCGTTGAAATAGTGGCTGGCGTAAATCTGTTTCGACGCGATCAGGACTTGTGGCCCAACCTCGCGATCGCGTTTGTAAATCGTGATGTGATTGACGGCGATAACGGGTTTCAGTCCAAACTTGATCTTGGACCACACGATCGCGTCTTCGATCAGGCGCAAGCCGGCGTTTGAGTCAGCCAGAAGACTGTTGGTGTAACCCGCAGCCCCGCTGAGTGCTCGTTGCTCGCTCGCGAGATCGATTTCGTCTCGTTTGTCGTGGTACTGAATCAACGCCGCATCGCCGCGCGTCCGGTAGTCGCGCACGTACTCGGAGAGCATCTGTTTGAAGAGTCCGGTTACTTTGAGCGCGTAGTCAGGCGCATTCCAGTCGATCTCCCTGCGAAAGCGGTCGATCATCGCCGCTGACAACTTCACGTCGCAGTCGCCGACCACGCAGTCTTTCAGATCCTCGATGTCGCCGCTTTCGAGCGTGAGACTTTCGAGGTCGGTGAGCGCAGGTTGGCTGCCGAAGCTCCCGATTTCGAGAATCGCCCCGTTGCTTTTCCGCAACATGCTGTCGCGATATGACCGCAGAAACTCGTCGGCGCCGGAGCGTATGTTGACGAGGCCGGCCACGGCGATTTCGCGTTTATCCGAGACCGGAGCCAGCCGGACGACGGATTGATTCGCCTGAAGCGCAGCGAAGTCAGACTCCTGAAATGATGCCTTTTCCGCGAGAACCTTTTGAAATTCGGTGATGGATGTTTGGGCCAAACCCGTACTTGCTACAAAGCAAACCAGCAGGGTACAAAGAAGGTACTGATTACGCGTTAACATACGGCAGCCTGTCGTCAAGAAGACAATTTTTGCGCTTCGTGAATTCTTTTGTTACGCAAAATGGGTCGACGCAGAGCTCATCGCATGAGCCGTGCCAAAGTTGGGGGCACAATGTAGATATAATAAATGCCTAATTCGTTCTCATTCGTAAAAATGAAAGGGGAAACAATGGAAACTGGAGCAACTTCGGAGTTTGCTGCTCTGAAGACAAAACTGCGAGCCACCTGGATCGCAGGAGATTTCGGACAGATCGCTAAATACTATACGGACGGAGCCGAGGCATTCATAAACCGACTCAATCTTGAGCCCGGGACGAGATTTCTCGATGTTGCGTGCGGCACGGGTAATCTGGCGCTACCCGCGGCACGAGCGGGCGCAGTTGTAACAGGCGTGGACATTGCGCCGAACTCGGTCGAGCAGGCGCGCGAAAACGCGCGGGGCGAGGGGTTGAAGGTTCAGTTTGACGAAGGCGACGCGGAAGCATTGTCTTATGGAGACGCGAGTTTTGACGTGGTGGCGACGATGTTTGGGGCGATGTTTGCTCCGCGTCCGGATTTGGTCGCGGCTGAGCTGAAGCGCGTTACGCGGTCGGGTGGTTTGATTACGATGGCGAATTGGACGCCCGCCGGTTTCATCGGCAAGATGTTCAAGACGATGACGTCGCATGTTGCGCCTCCGCCGGGTATGCCGTCGCCGGTGCTGTGGGGCGTCGAAGAAACTGTTCGGGAACGTTTCGGCGAAGGCATCTCAAAGCTGGATACGAATACTCAAAACATTCACTGGGTGTTTCCTTTCTCTCCCGCGGAAGTGGTTGAGCATTTCCGTCTGTATTATGGCCCGACGCAGAAGGCGTTTGGCTTGCTCGACGAAAACGCGCAGCAGGCTCTGCGACAGGACCTCGAAAAACTGTGGACTGAGCATAACCAGGCGACTGACGGCACGACCGTCCTGGACGCTGAATACTTGGAAGTAAGAGCTGTTCGGGCGTAAGAACAACTGTAGGGGCGGCACTCCGTGGCCGCCCGTCTCGCAATCAAGCTCGTTTTGAACGACGGGCGGCCACGGAGGGCCGCCCTTACAGTTACACCGGAAGGGA
>DATENQ010000085.1:0-5750 GCA_035275005.1 Pyrinomonadaceae bacterium
GGGCGATCACGTCGTTGTGATCAATGCCCGGAAAGCGGTCCTCAAGGGAAATAAGGTTGAGCAGAAACTTTACCGTCATCACACACTTTACCCGGGAGGTCTGAGACAGACTACCGCAAAGGAGATGATCGCCAAGCGCCCTGAGCGAGTAATCGAGCTCGCCATCAAGGGCATGCTGCCGAAGTCAAAGCTCGGCAAGGCGATGGCGAAGAAGCTCAAGGTTTACGCCGATGCCGAGCACCCGCACTCAGCCCAGCGCCCGCAAGCCCTCGACCTAACTCACCAAGCCAACTCAAAATAAGATTAGCGGAATTAGAGGAAGATAACTGTGGCTGAAATTCAGTATTACGGAACCGGGCGACGCAAATCGGCAACTGCCCGAGTTTACCTGCGACCCGGCGCCGGTGAAGTTAAAGTTAATCACAAACCGTTCGATCGCTACTTCCCCAACGAAACACTACGGATGATCATTCGTCAGCCGCTGCAGTTGACTGAGACCACGAACAAGTTTGATCTCGTCATCAATGTTTCGGGTGGTGGTCCAGCGGGCCAGGCGGGAGCGATCAGGCACGGCATCACGCGAGCACTGCTCGAGTTCAACGCCGACCTTCGTCCAGCTCTCAAGCATGCCGGTCTCGTAACACGCGATCCACGGATCAAGGAGCGCAAGAAGTACGGACAAAAGGGCGCGAGGAAACGGTTCCAGTTTTCGAAACGATAACGCTTATAGGTTCTATAGGATGTATATGTTCTGTAGGACCGATTCCATTGTCGCAGCACGGATTGGTTGCTTAACAAGTCGAGAGGCTGCGGCGAGTACATTAAACCAATTAGCGAGAAGGAGAGTTTAGTTTGGTTTCGGTTACCATGAAAGAGCTGCTGGAGGCCGGTGTTCACTTCGGCCACCAGGTACGGCGCTGGAACCCAAAGATGAAGGAATACATCTTTGGCGAGCGCAATGGCATTTACATCATCGACCTGCAAAAAACTCAGCGGATGTTTCGCGAGGCAATCGCCTTCGTGACCAATCTCATCGCTGAAGATAAAGGCAAGACAGTTCTCTTTGTCGGCACCAAGCGACAAGCGCAGGACGCGATTCGCGAAGAGGCTGAGAAGTGCGGTCAATACTTCGTTAACCAGAGATGGCTCGGCGGTCTGCTTACAAACTTCCAGACGGTCCAGAAGTCGATCAAACGGCTCAAAGATCTCGAGAGCATGCAGACTGACGGTCGTTACGAGAAGATGACGAAGAAGGAACGTATCAAGCTCGACCGTGAGCGCGAGAGCCTGAACAAAAACCTCTCCGGCATCAAATCCATGACACGGCTTCCGGACGCCGTCTTTATCATCGACGTCAAGAAGGAAGAGATTGCAGTCGCGGAAGCGAACCGGCTTGGTATTCCGATCGTCGCAGTGGTCGATACAAACTGTTCACCCGAAGGTATCGATTACGTGATCCCCGGAAACGACGATGCCTTGCGCGCGGTGCGCCTGTTTGCTTCGAGAATCGCCGACGCGATTGTCGAAGGCAATCAAATCGCGACCGAGGGCGGCGTTGTCCCGGCAGAGCCAACTGAAGATTCTGGCGAAGGCGGCGAGACTGGTGGTGGCGCAGGTGGAGCAATCGCCGCAGGACTTACAGTCGATGACGACAACAACGGCGGCGGCGCTGGCAGTGTTGGCGGCGGGGAGGCGCAGCAATCCGTATCCATGACATCACAGGGCGCAGAAACGACGGAAACTGAGAACGCGCCCGATGAAAGCACTGAATCTGTCGTGGCGGCGAGCTAAGCGATAATCCTTCACTCATCGGTGGGCGCAGCCTTCAAGCGGACGTTCCGCAGGGCTGCGTTTTTCATTAATAATCCAAGTATGCGGAGAAATAGGTAATCATGGCTGAAATTACAGCAGCGGCAGTCAAGCAGCTTCGGGAGAAGACCGGAGCGGGAATGATGGAGTGCAAAAATGCACTGGTTGAAGCAGGTGGAAATGAAGAGAAGGCGGTAGACATCCTGCGCGAGCGCGGCCTGGCGTCCGCGAAAAAGCGCGAAGGACGTATCGCTGCCGAGGGTATCGTGGGCTCGTACATTCACATGGGCGGGAAAGTCGGTGTGCTCGTCGAGTTGAACTGTGAAACTGACTTCGTCGCGCGTGGTGAGGAGTTTCAGCAACTCGTAAAAGATATCGCCATGCACGTTGCGGCAGCCGAGCCGAGATACGTTACACGCGAAGAGATTCCGGCCGGCGTGCTCGACAAGGAGCGAGAGATCGCACGAGCGCAAGCTAAGAACGATCCCAAGATGGCAAACAAGCCGGAACAGGTGATCGAGAAGATCGTCGAAGGACGCTTGAACAAGTTTTATGAAGAGACAGTGCTGGCCGATCAGCCGTTTGTGAAAGCTCCTGAGAAGACTGTCGGCGAGCTGGTGACGGAAAAAGTTGCCAAGACCGGAGAGCGCATCTCAGTGCGAAGATTCACGCGCTACAAAATGGGCGAAGGCCTGGACAAGCGCAGCGACGATTTCGGCGGCGATGTCGCTGCGATGCTTCAATAGGTCATATAAGTCCTTAGGACCTATTAGAGATTAATGATTAGCGAGAATTCAAATCTGACCTATCGCCGCGTATTGCTCAAGATCTCCGGCGAGGCGTTGATGGGCGAGCAGAACTACGGCATCGACGTCAATGTCGCGCGCAGTGTTGCCGAAGAACTGAAAGCGGTCCACGAAGTCGGCGTGCAGGTCGCGGTTGTCGTTGGTGGCGGGAACATCTTTCGCGGCGTTTCCAAGAGCGCCGGAAATATGGATCGTTCCTCAGCAGACTACATCGGAATGCTCGCCACCGTGATGAATGCCGTCGTTCTGCAGGACGCGCTCGAGAAGGTTGACGTCCAGACACGCGTGATGTCGGCTATCGACATTCCGCAGTTGGCCGAGCCGTTCATTCGTCGCCGCGCCATCCGCCATCTCGAAAAGGCACGCGTCGTGATCTTCGCAGCCGGCACCGGCAATCCGTACTTCACCACTGACTCGGCTGCCGCTTTGCGCGCGTTGGAAATCAAAGCCGACGTCATTATGAAAGCGACGAAGGTCGACGGCGTCTATTCCGCCGATCCGATGACCGACGCAACTGCCGAGCTCTTCAACGAGATCACGTATCGACAGGTTCTCGAGCGACAGCTCAAAGTAATGGACGCGTCCGCGATCTCTTTGTGCATGGACAATAATCTGCCTATCATCGTCTTCAACATGCGCTCACCGGGAAACATCAAACGGGTGGTGACCGGTGAACGGGGTGTCGGAACGAAGGTTGGTTGACTAATCACTTCAGCGGAGTTAGCGACATGAGTGAAAAGGACGTTATCAAAGAAACGCGACCCCGAATGGAAACCGTTATCGATGACTTCAGGCGCAAGCTGGCGACTGTGCGCACCGGTCGTGCCGCCGTAAGTCTCCTGGACACCGTAATGGTTGACTACTACGGCACCCCGACGCCGCTGAGCCAGATGGCTTCGGTCCATGCGCCCGAGCCGCAAATGCTCACCGTTCAGCCGTGGGATCAAACGCAGATTGGCGCGGTGGAGAAAGCGATTCGCACCGCCGATCTCGGTCTGAATCCTTCCAACGACGGCAAGCTGGTGCGCATTCCGATTCCGCCGTTAACTGAAGAGCGACGCAAACAACTCGCCAAGCAGGTTCACGACATCGCCGAGGATCATCGCACTGCCACCCGCAACGTACGACGCGATGCGAATGATCGTCTAAAGAAGATGCTCAAAGACAAGCTCATCTCCGAAGACGCCGAACGCGACGCCCTCGACGAAATCCAAAAACTCACCAACAACTACATCGGCAAAATCGATGAACTCTCAAAGAGCAAAGAACAGGAAATAATGAGCGTTTAATTAAGCCGCGGATGAACGCGGATGAACGCAGATCAGAAATTCTGATCTGTCTTCATCCGCGTTTATCTGTGGCTAAATATTATCGCGGGATCGCGAACGCATCGTCGCCCAGTTGTTGATTGAGTTTTGCTTCCTTGACGTTGTATTCGGCGAAGAAGGCGCCCTGGGGCATCTCGAAGCGTTGTGAGAAGCTGAAGGGGATCAGCACGCCGTCCACTTCCTTGAACTTGTTGTTCGCGGTACCAAAGGTGTAGCCACCGTACGTCAGAAAGAATTCCATCACCCTGCCGTTCGTAGCGTCGATATAGAAGTCAGTCGTGTAGCCTTCCGAATCCGAAATGCGAAAGCCACGCAGTTTCTTCTTGTTTGGTATCGTCGATACCTTATAACCCGGCTGATCATATTTACTCAGCACGCTCAAGCCATACTTCGAAAGCGGTGGCACTTCCACATTCGGCATCGAACTGTAAGATTGCTGCCCGTCGTAAATTTGCTTGAAGACTATGACCGGGCGCGCATCAATCTCCATTCGCAGTTTGTCATTCGCGGTTACGATCGAAAACGAACCGGGAATCGACTGCGGGCTGTTTGGCGGATAGAGCGACACCGATCCACGCAGCATCATGTTCTGCACGGCGCGAAACTTCTCACCACCCTGAGCAGTAAACGCCGCCTTCGCGAGATCCATCGGGGTGCTTTCGGGTGTGATTACCACTGCGGGCGTAGTCGCCTCAGTGGCAGCGGGTGCCGCCGTCTTCGCAGGCCCATGCTCCTGCGCGCAGACCGTCGCGACAAAACCAGCGAGACAAATCGACAGGGCGAGGGATTTCAAAATGCGAGTTCTCATTTCCAAACCTTTCGATCAAAAGTTCAATCGGAGCTGAGCATAAATCCGACGATTACCGGCGCCGGTACTGCCGCCACCAGCGCCGCCAAAACCGCCAAACGTTCCGGCCAGGCCCACCGACTCGCCAAAGTCCGGCGACGCCAGGTTGCCGACCGGTGTGCCCAGGTTCACGTGATTGAGAATGTTCTGGAAGTTGATAGATGCGTTGAGAGTGTAGCGCTTCTCACTGGGAGGAGCCGCACCGCCACCCTGCGGACCTGGCCCACCAGCCGCGACTCTCTGCGGTCCGCCACCACCGGCTGCCGGTGCTGGAGTTTGTCCAGCCGCTGCGGGCCTTGCGGCAGCAGCAGCGTTACCACGGTGGATGGTCCCAAAAGCAAACGTACGGCTGATACGAAGATTAGCAACAAAAGACCCGGGCGCCTGGCCGTAGTTACGCGGAATGATCGTCTCCCCGGGCAGCGGCGTCAGATTGAAGTTGCCAAAACGCGTACACCTGATATTCACCGCGGAACAATCGGCGTTCGCGGCTGCAAAGCTCGGGCGCTCGTTGAACTGTCGATCGAGGTTCCGATCCTGTCCGGTAGTGATGTTAAAACCCGGGCCAGTATTCGCGATGACGAACGGATTCAGCACAAGCTTCCACCACGGCAAGTTAACGGTTCCGAAGATCGTAAACCGGTGCCGGATATCAAACCCGGCCCGACCGAATTCGCCTGTTAAGTCATACGAGTTCATCGGGAAGAGCGTGCTACCCTGACCATCGGTGTCGTTGGTCGTCTTGCTGAGCGAATAGTTGGCGTTAAGCTGAAACATTCTGCTCAGACGGCTGTTGAAGCCGACGAAGAATTGTCTCTGATTGAACTGGCCGCTCGCTTCGTAACGATAAATCTCACCCCTCGTTGGATCGGGGCGAATCCCATTCGGTGTAAGCTCGGTGATCGTGAGCGGCAATGGCGCGTTGACGTCGCGCGCGCGAATCACGTGAACGATGCGCAG
>DATENQ010000086.1:0-13393 GCA_035275005.1 Pyrinomonadaceae bacterium
CGCTGTCGAGTCGCTTAGTGCGGCCGTGGCGGCGTATCCCAGCTTTGCCCTCGCGCTCAGCGAGCTCAGTGTGCAGTACTTGAACCTGAAGCAGTACGACAAGGCTGCCGAGACGTTGGAGGCGTTATTAAAACTAAAGCCTGATGATGCTCACGCGCACCTGAATATGGGAATCGTAGCCTTCAATGAAAAGAAGATGGATCAGGCCGAGTCGCACCTGCGCAAGGCGTTGGAGTTGAAGAGTGCCGGTCCGTCGGCGCACTACTACCTTGGCTTAACGCTGGTTAGTTCGAAGCGGTATGAAGAAGCACTGAAAGAGTTTGAGCTGACGGTGAGCAATGGTGGAGAGAATATCGCCCTGGCGCACAAGTATCTCGGCGGTCTCTACATGAGCGCGCAAAAGAACAAAGAAGCTGCTGACGAGTTGGAGAAGTATTTGAAACTCGATCCGAAGGCCCCTGACGCTGACCGCATCAAGGGAACGATCAAGGACCTAAGAAACAAGCAATAGGTTATCGTTTTAGATCGAGGAGGTGCCCGAGCTTTTCTTTCTTCGTGCGTAGGTAATGCTCCGCATCCTCGGGGGCCTCAACTTCGATCGAAACACGTTCGACGATCTTTAATCCAGCCTCTTCCAACGCCTGAAGCTTGAGCGGGTTGTTGGAGATGACTTTCACGCGGCACAGCCCGAGATCGAAAAGGATCTCCGCGCACTGGCGATAGTCTCGCAAATCGACAGCCAGCCCGAGTCTCTCATTAGCCTCGACTGTATCAGCGCCCTGATCCTGAAGCGCGTAAGCACGGATCTTGTTGACGATGCCGATACCGCGCCCTTCCTGCTGCTGGTAAACGATGGCGCCGCGGCCCTCCTGCTGAATCATCTGCATGGTGGTATGAAGCTGGCGGCCACAGTCACACTTCGTGGAGCCGAAGACGTCGCCTGTTAGACATTGCGAGTGAATGCGAACCAGCGTCGGCACGTCGCGCCGCATCTCACCTTTGAAGAGGGCCACGTACTCCTCTTTAGTAGTGAGCGAGCGGTAGGCTGCAATCTGGAAATCGCCCCATTCCGTCGGCAAACTCGCAACCGCGACCCGCTCGACTGTTCCCGTCTCAGCCGAGTCGCTGCAAGGCCCCAGAGCTGATTTTTGTGATGAGTGTACTTCCATGGATAAATTCCTGAGTAATATTGTGTCTGGCAATTATAGGAGTAAGGCGCGAGAAGCGACAAGAGCGTTACCGCTTCGCCGGTTCATATTTCTGAAACGCAATGTCGGGTCGGGCGTGTCAAGGTTTGCGATTGCTTCCGAAGGCCGTGTATGCTTTCCAAAAGTTGGCCTGCCGATAGGCTCTCAGCGAGGATTTTCTTCCAGTGAATAATAGTCTTAACCTGGCCTCGAAACCTTTTAGTAACCGGATTGTTCCGTGGGCACTCACGGTGATGATCCTCTTCGTGTCGCTGATCGGCCTCATCATCGTGGTGCGGCTCACGACCAACGCCCGGAGCGAAGCCGCAGTTACCGAAGCCAAAATCAATGAGTTGAAACAACGTGAACACGCCCTGATGGAGGCCGCCAAGGAGGTGCAAAACTCATTCACGCCCGAGCAGCAACAGGCTTTGCCTGCCGCTCACGCTCTGGTCGATCGCAAAGTCTTCTCCTGGTCGAGACTGCTCGCGGACCTTGAGTCGTCGTTACCGAACAATATCAGGGTTTCACGAATCTCAGTCAGAGATGTAACGAGGCAGGGCAATCAAACAGTGGCGCAACTCGAACTGGCTGTCTTTACTAAAGATGCTTCGACCATCAGTGACTGGATCGGCCACTTGCATCAGGAGGGCATCTTCGAGGCTGAGCTGCGCAGTCAAACACTGCAAAAGGGCCGCGGTGAAGCCGGCACTGAACACGATCTTTTCGTGATCTACCGGGCGCGTAACAGCTTCTCGTCCGAGAGCGTTGCCGCAGCTGATACCCAGAGAAACGGAGGCGAGGCTCGCTGATGAACCCTGATCTTAAAATAGAGTCGCGCCCGGACCCGACTTACCAGGAGCGGTTTAGCGAATTTCTTATATCGCGCCGTGGCAAGATGTTTGGTGTCGTGGAGGTCGTCGCGCTCGCGGGCAGTTGTTTCGTGCTGGCGCTCGTCCTGCTGAGTTATCTCTATTTTCTCGTGCCTGCTCGTTCGCGAGTGGCGACGGCAAATACCGATTTAAAGCAGTTGCAAGCCAACCTGCAAACACTCGACGGCGTCGTTCATAAAGAAACTGACACTAAGCAGACTGTCGACAAGATTGCTGCCAGCCTGAATAAGTTTGAGACTGATTACCTGTTACGACCGGATCAGGGTCGCATGGATTTGTATGAAGAGCTCAATCAACTGATCGTAAAGAACGGGCTCAAAAACACCTCTGGTCCAACGTACACAGCACTCGATCCGTCCGGTACCAAGTCAACCGCGGCAAAAAATGTAGTGACGAAGTGGCAGAGCTTCTATCCCGGGATCGCGGTGATGGTTACCGTTGAAGGTTCATACCAGGACCTGCGTCACTTCATTCGCGACGTCGAGCGAAGCAAACAGTTTGTAGTAATCAACGAAGTCGAGCTCCAACGCGCCACGCAGAACAATGCGCCTGCTTCGGTTGATGAAGGTGGTTCCGGCGCGACTCCGGGCTCCGGAACGCGCGGATCTCTCGTGAGTCTTCAGCTTAATATGGCGACGTACTTCCAGCGCCCAGGCGCCACGGAAGGCGTCTCCTCTGATCAGGATAAATAGAAATGCCACTGGTCGATCTAACTAAACCAGGAGAGAAGAAGAAACTGATTTGGGCCGGCGCCCTCGGGCTCGTGGCTATCATCGTTCTCTGGTGGACGTTCATCGGGTTCGACAGCGGCCCTAAGACTGCGGCGCGTCCCACGGCAACTCCAACGCCGCAAAGAGCCGCACAGCAGACACCGCAACGCCCCACTAGCGGCAATGTTTCGCCCGAAGTGAGGGACCTTCAGGCTTTCACCGAAGTCTCGTACGATCCCATTTCCTATAACCCTCCCGAGGCCAAGCGCAACATATTTGCTTTCTACGTGCCACCGCAGCCCGTTGTCGCCACTCCGACTCAACCACCGCCGAGTCCAACACCGACTCCGCCAGTGCTGCTGGCGTCAGTTTCTCCCGCGAACGTTTACGCGCGTACCGCGGAGTTTAAACTCGAAGCGGCGGGCGACAAGTTTACGCCCGCGATGCGGATCTTTGTTGATGGGCGCGAACTGCCGACTACTTACAAGAGTCCGCAAGAGATATCGGCGATGGTTCCCGCATCGTTCATTGCCGCGCCGGGAGCGCGCAGCATCATCGTTCGCACGCCGGATAACAGTCTCTACTCCAATGGCGCGACTATCAACGTTGCCGCGCCACCGACGCCAAACTACAGTTACATCGGTATCATCAGTCCGGACAATCGCGTGGCTGACGTGGCGTTGGTTCAGGATAAGAGCAATAAGAACGTATTGAATGTTTATAAGGGCGATGTTCTAAGTGGAAGGTTTCGCGTGACCAGCATTTCTGACAAAGAGCTGGTACTGACAGACACTACCTTGAAGATCAAACATACGCTCGCGATGAGTGAAGGTGACAAAGGCGCCGGTGGTCCCTTGTCGCGTCCGACACCACGAGTCGATGCGGAAGATGACGAGCCATGATCGATTCGAATGGTATGAACATTAGAGCGATTGCCGACCACAAGATATGCGGGTCGAGTCCTTCGGGCTCAGCGCCGGTGTCTGACGTCATTTCGGTCGCGCGAAGGCGATCGGAGGGTGGCTACACGCTCGTGGCGCTGCTCGCGATGATGACGGTCGTCGCCCTGTTTGCGATGGCTGTAGCACCGAGTGCGCGGCAGCAAACGCAACGTGAGCTCGAGAAGGAAGCGATCTTTCGCGGCGAACAAGTTGCCGATGCGATTCGCGATTACTATAAATATCGGGCGTCTACAACTCACGGCGCAGGCGATCAAGCGTTACCAACTTCGATGGACCAACTGCTGGAGGGAATACCGATTCCAGGCGGATCGAAGAACCGGCAAATTCTTCGTGCATCGGCCGCGCGAGATCCGATGACAATCGAAGGCGAGTGGCGCTTTATCCTGCCACGCACTGATGCGCTGATTGATTTTCAGCAGTCAGTAATGTTCTACGCGGGTAATATCTTGCCGGCCACGCAGGATTCGCAAATGGCGCAGTTGCAACAGTTTGCAGTTCCACGCATCACCAGTATCACCAATCTTGGTCTTGCTTCATCGGAGCGCGGCAGTTCATCGATTGCGGACGATGCCACTGGTCCATTCGTCGGTGTTGCGAGTCGCAGCCGTAAGGACTCAGTGCTGACGTACTATGGGATCGAACGAGAGGATCAATGGATCTTCACGCCGCTGTTCCGCTAGTAAAAAGTTGGGCCACCCTTTCCTCTGCTAGCGCAATTCAAACTTCACCTCGCGAACTTCAAGACTACAACTCGTCGAAGATCTTTTGCGCAACGATAGCTCTTTGAGTCGATCGGATAGAGTTGGACCATCGGCGCTGAGCTGAGTAGAAGAGACGCTGAAGCGCGTCGATCGCGTGCGCCCGTTGCGAAAAAAATATTTTTACAATGAGTAATAAGTTATTGACATGAGAGGCATTTGCGTTTATATAGCAAGATGTTGTGCGCCGTTTACTCTAGCCCACAAGACAGAAGCAAGCACACTATCTTGTGGGTAATGAAGAAACAAAAAAACTAAACTCGAAAGAAGGAGCACATAGAAGCTATGGCAACTAAAAAAGGTGGAAAGAAGGCCGCGAAGAAGGGCGGCGGAACCAAGAAGGCCGCGAAGAAGGGCGGAACCAAGAAAGCCGCAAAGAAGAGATAACTCTAACCAGCAGGTTACAGCACGAACCTTCCACCGGCGCACACAAATATCCGAAGGCCGAGGAGGCCTTACAAAAGAAACGACGAGACCTTCAAGCGAAGCTCGTCGTTTCTTTTTGTTGAATAGGACCCGGTCGACTTATTCGACCTATACTGTCTTCATGCTCTCTGTCGCATTAGTTGAACCTGAGATTCCACCCAATACAGGCAACGTCGCTCGATTGTGTGCCGCCACCAACGTCCCGCTTCACATCGTCGGTGTCACAGGGTTTCGCATGGACGATCGCGCGTTGCGACGCGCGGGTCTCGACTACTGGCCCGAAGTGCGACTAACACGTCACAGGGATCTCGCTTCGTTCCACCAGTCGCTGCCGGAAGCAAGGTTCGTCTATCTCACCACCAGGGCCGAACAGCTCTACACTGACTGGGCCTTCGAGTCGAATGACTGCCTCGTCTTTGGCCGCGAAACACGCGGACTTCCGGAAGACCTGCTACGCGCAAACTGGCAAAATTGCCTGAAAATACCGATGTTCAACCCCAGAGTGCGCAGCCTGAATCTCGCCACTGCCGTGGGCATCGTCCTCTTCGAAGCCCTGCGACAATTAGCCAATCCGTGAAATCCGTGGCTAAATGATTCCGAATGTCCGAAAGACAAAACATCCGAAATATCGCAATTATTGCGCACGTCGATCACGGCAAGACCACGCTCGTCGATGCGATGCTGCGCCAGTCAGGCACCTTCCGCGAGAACGAACAGGTACGCGAACGTGTGATGGATTCGATGGATCTCGAGCGTGAGCGCGGGATTACGATCATGGCGAAGAACACGGCAGTCCGCTACCGCGACGTGAAGATCAACATCGTCGACACGCCCGGACACGCGGACTTCGGCGGCGAAGTCGAACGCGTTCTGAAGATGGTGGACGGCGTGATGCTGCTGGTCGATGCTGCCGAAGGTTGTCTGCCGCAGACGAGGTTCGTGTTGCGGAAAGCGCTCGAAGCACGTCTGCCTGCCATCGCTGTCGTCAACAAGATCGATCGCGGCGATGCGCGTCCCGCTGAAGTGGTTGACGAGATCTACGAGTTGTTTCTCGATCTCGATGCTAACGACGAGCAGATCGAGTTTCCGATTCTCTACGCCGTCTCGCGCGAAGGAATGGCGAGGCGCAACCTTGAAGATCAGTCAGATAACCTGCAACCACTGTTCGAGGAGATCGTCGCCTCGATTCCCGCGCCGCGCGAACTGCGCGCCGACTCACTGCAACTGCTCGTAGCGAATCTCGATTACAACGATTACGTCGGCCGGCTCGCGATTGGTCGCATCTTCTCCGGCGAGATCAAGATTGGCGATCAGATCGCCGTGGTCAAACCCGATCGCTCGACACAGAAAATCAAAGTCTCGCAACTCTACGTCTTCGAGGGACTCAAACGAGAGCCAGTCGAGCGCGCCGGCTTCGGCGAGATCGTCGCACTCGCCGGGATCGAGAACATCAACATCGGCGATACGATAACGTCCACCGACAACCCGCAGCCGTTGCCCGCGATCGCCGTAGACGAACCCACCATCGCGATGATCTTCGGGGTCAACAACTCGCCATTCGCCGGGCGCGAAGGTAAGTATGTCACGTCACGCCAGCTCAAAGAACGACTCGACAAAGAGATCCTCGGCAATGTCGCAATTCGAGTTGAAGAGACTGAATCGCCCGATCAGTTCAAAGTGTCAGGGCGCGGTGAGCTACAGTTGGCAATCCTGATCGAGATGATGCGGCGCGAAGGTTACGAGCTCCAGGTGTCGAAGCCGGAGGCAATCACGCGCAAGGTCGACGGCAAGCTGCTCGAACCAATCGAAGCGGTTGTCGTCGACTGTCCTGACGAGTTTATCGGCGTCATCACGGAAGCCCTTGGAAGGCGCAAAGGGCAGATGACGAAGATGGTCAATCATGGAACGGGGCGTGTGCGTCTCGAGTTTGAGGCGCCGTCGCGCGGGCTGATCGGATTTCGTAACGAGTTTCTGACGGAGACGAAAGGAACCGGACTACTGAACACGATGTTCCTTCGTTGGGGAGAATGGCTGGGACCGATGCGCGGGCGCGCCACGGGTTCGCTGGTCGCGGATCGCACCGGTGAGACCACGACGTATGCGCTCTTCAATCTCCAGGAACGCGGCCTGCTGTTCGCGCGACCGGGAATGCGAGTCTATGAAGGCATGATCATTGGTGAGAACGCGCGTGCCGTCGATCTGGATGTGAACGCGGTCAAGGAGAAGAAGCTCACCAACATGCGCGCATCGACGGCCGATGAAGCGATGCGCCTCGTTCCGTCGAAGGAGTTGTCGTTGGAGCAGGCGCTGGAGTTCATCTCTGACGATGAGCTTGTCGAAGTGACGCCACAAATGATACGTCTGCGCAAACGCATCCTCCCCGCCAACATGCGACCCAAGCGCAAAGAGTCTGAAGTTTAAAGAAAGTTTCGCGCAAAGCCGCAAAGGAGCAAAGAAAACGCAAAGAGTCTTTTGCGCCCTTTGCGCCTTTGCGTGAAAGAATTCTTCCGAATGGTGACGATTACTTTTCGACTTCCGCGAGTCTACCCTCTCACCGACACACAACTGTCCGGGCTTTCACATGCGCAGCAGGTGAGGTTATTGAGTCGTGGTGGGGCTATGCTGGTGCAACTGCGCGAGAAGCAGATGTCACCGAAAGAGTTTTACGAGCAGGCTAAAGCGGCTGTGATTGTGGCTGCGCAATGCGGAGTGCAGGTGGTCATCAACGATCGCGTAGACATGGCGCTTGCTGTGGGCGCGAATGGTGTTCATCTCGGTCAGGACGATATGCCACCCGAAGCCGCGAGGAGGTTATTGGGCGAGCAAGCGATCGTCGGCTACTCAACCCACAACGTTGAACAGGCCATTGAGGCTTCGAAACTTCCGATCGACTATCTCGCCATCGGTCCCATCTTCAGGACCTCAACCAAGAGCGACACCGCTCCGGTGCTTGGTCTCGAAGGATTGCGCACCGTGCGGCAAGCAATTGGAGGCTTTCCCCTCGTGGCTATCGGTGGGATCACTCAGGCCAACGCCGCCGCCGTAATCGAGGCCGGCGCCGACTCCGTCGCCGTCATCAGCGCCCTCTTAACCAACCCGGATCGCATAACTGAAGCAACACAAACCCTTTTCCAATCCCTGCGCCCATCGCGCTAAACATAATTTTCTTGCGTTTGTCACTGTTATGCGCGAGAATCTGAGGCGTATTCGGAGAGGAAGTCTCTCTTCGAGCGGCACGCCCACCTGCGGTTAACGCACCAAAAAGATGAGTTTCTTTGATTTACCGCCCATTATTGAGCGTATGTTGCTGGTCTCCGACAAGATCAGCGACCTGAATTTCTCAGTCGGCCAACTCCCACAGGTTGAAATCAATGGCAAGCTGACTCCGGTTCAGCCCCTCGGAATGCAGAAGCTTTCCCCCTACCAGACCGAGATCATCGCGATGACGCTGATGCACGGCCACCCGGATGCCGCCGAGCGTCTCGCGCGCACCGGCACTGCCGACCTGAGTTACTCACTGCCATCGCGCGCGCGTTTTCGCGTCAACATTTTTCAGCAGCGTGGCGTGTTCTCGATCGTCATGCGAGTGATCCCGACTGATATTCCGACTTTGCGGTCCCTCGGTTTGCCGGCGCAGTTGAGCGAGATTGCCGAGCTGCGCAACGGCCTGGTGCTGGTGACTGGTCCAACCGGCTCGGGCAAGAGCTCCACGCAGGCCGCAATCATCGACATCATCAACGAGAAGAAGTATTACCACATCGTCACCATCGAAGATCCAATCGAATATCTTCACTTGCACAAACGATCCACGATCAACCAGCGCGAGGTCGGCCACGACACGCGCGACTTTCCTTCCGCTTTGCGCGCGACCCTGCGCCAGGCGCCAAAAGTAATCCTGATCGGCGAGATGCGGGATTTCGAGACGACGGAGATCGCATTGGAGGCTGCGGAAACCGGTCACCTCGTGCTTTCCACACTTCATACCATCGATGCTTCGAAGACTGTCGATCGCATCATCGGTCTCTATCCGAAGAACGAAGAGCCCGTGATTCGCACACGTCTGGCACAGACGTTCCGCTACATCATTTCGCAGCGTCTGGTTCCGCGCGCGGACGGCGGCGGGCGCGTGGCGGCGGTCGAGATTCTGAGATCGAGCCCGCGTACGCGCGAGTACATCGAAGCGGGCGAGGTTGAAGGCAAGTCTCTCCTTGACGCGATGCGCGACGGCAAGCTGGATGGCATGCAGGACTTCGACACCGTCATCAAGGGATTGATTGAGTCGAAGGTCGTGACTCTGGAAGACGGCCTGGCCTTTGCTACCAACCAAAACAATCTCCTGCTCTCGCTCAAAGGCATGACTGCCGGTGAAGACTTCATTCGACGTGAAGTTGATGGCATGCCGTCAAACGTGTTTTCCGATTCCGGTTCGATGTTGGGCCTGATTGAATGATCATTGTTTGCCAAAAGTGCTCGACCCGTTTGCAGATTGACGATGAGAAGTCGCCGCAGCGACCGTTCAACGTTCGTTGTCCGAAATGCAACAACACAGTCAGCTCCGGGCCGGCAAATCCCGCGACGGAACATAGCGCGCTTGCCGTGGGCGGATCTCCGGCGACCGAGCATCCGCGCTTTGAACAGTCGACGGCACGTGCGTACGCGCCATCCGCGACAGTCACTGCGACAAACGGAAACGGAAGTTCAAACGACGAAACGCTCCGCATGCTCATGGACCTGTTGTCGAAGAGCTCAGGTCACAACACTGACAATCCACATGCGCGCCCGTCGTGGGACAAGCGCAAGGTGCTGGTTTGCACAAGCGAGACTTATCGCGAACTCGTCGCGCGCCAGCTCACGGATATTAACTTTCAGGTGTTTGTGGCTGAGGACACGCGCCAGGCAGTTGAGACAATGCGCGCGAACAAGATGGACGTGGTTTTACTTGAGCCGCAGTTTGATCCGGCAGAGCAGGGATCGGCGTTTGTGGTCCGGGAGATTAACGTGCTGCGGCCGGCGCAACGCCGCCGGTTGTTCTTCGTCCTGCTGTCGCCTTCGCTGCGCACGATGGATGCGCACGCCGCGTTTCTCACCAACGTCAACACAGTCGTGAACCTAACCGACATCGAAGAGCTGCCACGAATATTGGAAGTGGCGCTGCGTGAATTCAACGAACTGTATCGCGACTTTTACACTGCATCCGGCCTCACTGCTTTGTAAGTTCAAAAACAATTTCCCGCAAAGACGCAAAGGCGCAAGGTTCTTCTTCTGACCTTTGCGCCCTTGCGCCTTTGCGGGCTAATCTTAGCGCGCGTGGAGCACAGTCATCACATGGGCGCTCACAGTCACCGTCAGAAGAACGAGAGCTGGCGGCGACTGAGTCTCGTGCTGATCCTCACCGCGTCTTACATGTTTGCCGAGGTAGCCGGTGCGTGGTGGACCGGGTCGCTGGCCCTGCTCGCCGACGCGGGCCACATGCTCACTGACGTTGCCGCGCTTGTGCTGGCGCTCTTTGCAGTCTGGTTTGGCTCACGCCCTGCAACTTCACGCAAAACGTTCGGCTATTACCGCCTGGAAATCATTGCCGCGCTCGTCAACGGCGTCGCCCTCGTGGTGATATCGCTTTTCATCTTTTACGGCGCATACGAGCGTTGGCTTGCGCCTCCAGTCGTTCAAAGCGGACCGATGATCGTCGTGGCGGCCGGCGGACTTGTTATAAACCTGGTGTGTGCGTGGATCCTTCACGCGCGCGACGAAGTCGATCTCAATCTGCGTGGCGCATGGATGCACGTAATGGGTGACGCGCTGGGCTCGGTGGCTGCGATCCTGGCCGGCGTGTGCATGTTGTTGTTCGGCTGGTATGCGGCGGATGCGGTCTTCAGCGTTGTGATCAGTTTGCTTATCATCCTGGGCTCAGTGAGGTTGATCAAAGAGTCGACCAACGTGCTTCTGGAAGGCACGCCCGCGCACATCAATCTGGCGGCGGTTGAGAGCGCGATTCTCGACACCAAAGGCGTCGACGACGTTCACGATCTACACGTTTGGACCATCACGTCCGGACGCGAGGCGTTGAGCGCTCACGTGATTCACGCGCACAGCATCTCGCAGCCTGACTTGTTGCGTGAGCTGAGAACGAAACTGCACGATCGTTTTGGTGTGGATCATCTCACGATCCAGATGGAAACCCCCGATTTCGAAGATGAGACGTTTCATTTCTGCCACGCGGGCACCGCGTGTTTTAGATCGGAAAGAAATTAAAGGGCATCGATGGAACTCAATCTCCTCTTGACTCTAGATCTGCGAGAACAAGCAGCTTTGCAGGCAGCGCTCGTTACTCACGGCGCGCCAGGTGCGCTGGTCACGCTCGCGCTTACGGGCGCCTGTCGCATCGGATCGATGGAGGAGGCAAGACAACTGCGCAAGTGGCTGGCTGAAGCGCGTACGGCGGGCGCAACAGACATGGCCGCGCTGCACGTGATCGAGAAGGCGATGATTGATTTCGGTCTATAAATTCAGCCACAGATTAACGCGGATGAACACAGATCAGAAAATACAAATCTTTCTTGTTCTGATCAGTGTTCATCCGCGTTAATCTGTGGCTGATTATGATTGAACTTGCTTATGGTCGAGGATCTATTGAATTTAGTTTTGATGAGGATCGGTTTTCTGTTTTAAATCCGAATAGAGATCGTGAAGCGCCGCTGAGTGACTTTGAGATCGGCGCTGCCTTCGACTCTCCCATCGCTTCACCATCGCTCGATGAAATTGCCGGCGCTGATGATTCAGTGCTGATCGTTGTTTCTGACGCCACACGCGCCACCGCAAGCGCGCAGATCGTAAACCTGCTGGTGCGGCGACTCATTCAGGCCGGCGTTTCACCGGCACGCACCGCCGTGATCTTCGCCACCGGAATTCACCGGCCCGTCAGCGAAAAAGAAAAGGTTGAGCTGCTGACGCCTTTCATCGTTCAACGCCTGCGCATCCTCCAACACGATGCTTACGATCGCGCAAAGCTCACCACATTGGGAACAACAGAACGCGGAGTAACGGTCGAGGTCAATAGTGCGCTTAAAGAGTTTTCGCGCGTGTTTGTGATCGGTGGGATCACGTTTCATTACTTTGCGGGATTTACCGGCGGCCGCAAATCGATCTGCCCCGGGCTTGCGTCAGCCGAAACGATCGAAGCCACGCACATGCTGGCGCTCGATTTTGAGCGCGGCGGGCGCAAAGCAGGCGTGGCCGCGGGACGGCTGGATGGAAATGCCGTTCATGAAGAATGTGAACGCGTAGCATCACTCGTCGCGCCGGCGTTTGGCATCAACACGATTGTTAACGAAGATAAGCGGGCTGTTAGGATGTTTTGTGGAGACTGGCGAATGGCCCACCGCGCCGCTTGTGAGTATTACCTGGACCAGCACTCGGTCGCGATTCCGGCAAAGCGCGATATCGTAATTGCCAGTTGTGGCGGCTTCCCGCACGACATCAACATGATCCAGGCCCACAAAGCGCTCGACATGGCCGCGCTTGCCTGCAATGACGGCGGAACGATTATCCTGATTGCGGAGTGCAGCGACGGCCTCGGACGACCCGATTTCCTGAAGTGGTTTGACGAGAGCGACTCGCGCGCGCTTGAAGCGCGGCTCGCCAACGGTTATGAAGTTAACGGACAGACGGCGTGGGCGCTGTTGACCAAAGCCGAACGCTATCGGGTCTGTCTAATCTCAGAAGTTCCCAGCGACGATGTGAAACGGATGCGAATGATCCCCGTGCGAACTATTTCTGAAGCGCTTGAGGAAGCTGGAGACGGCTTCATTCTGCCGCGTGGCGCGGCGGTGTTGCCGAGGGTGCAGTCGACGTGAAGCTCGATTTAACAACGTGCACTGTGCGAAGTTGGGAGTGGCGCGATCGCGATGCCATCGTGCGTCATGCAAACAACCGCAACGTCTGGATAAATCTGCGCGATCGTTTTCCGCATCCATACACCGACCGCGACGCGCGCAACTGGCTTGAGTGTATCGTGGGTCACGAGCCTGAAACTAATTTCGCAATTGCCGTAGCCGGTGAGGCAGTTGGTGGTATAGGCTTCATACTGCAACCGGACGTGGCGCGGCGTTCCGCGGAAATCGGATACTGGCTCGGCGAAGAGTTCTGGGGACGCGGGATTGCTACCGCGGCGGTGATCGCCGTGACGGAGCACGCGTTTGCAAACCACGATCTGTGTCGCGTATATGCTCATGTGTTCGAATGGAATCGCGGCTCCGCGCGAGTGCTCGAAAAGGCGGGTTATGAGTTAGAAGGACGTATGAAGAAAAGCGTTACGAAAGACGGTAAGACGATCGACCAGCTCATGTATGCAGTCGTCCGCGAGTGACGATTGAAGGAGATGAAGCCAATGAAAATGATCGCAGCCAGCATAGTCATGCTTTGCAGCGTCTTGTTTGCGAGCGCGCAGGAAATCGCGCC
>DATENQ010000087.1:0-13325 GCA_035275005.1 Pyrinomonadaceae bacterium
GTCCTTTCGTGTGGGAGCCATTTGTCGATTGCTTCGGCAAACATCCGCGGCGCATGCGCTGCTTCACGCAGGTACATCGACGGTTCGATCAATTCCAACTCCACCACCGCAAATTCGCCGTCGTCCGTACGGACAAAATCAACTCGCGCGTAAAGCGGTGTCGGTGAAATGTACTGCATGATCTGCTCGCCTGTTGCCAACAAGTTCGCCTCTGGTTTCGTCGCCTGGATTATGCCGCCGTGTTCTTCCTGAACGCGGAAGTCGCCTGTTTTGGGAGTTTTTAGAATGGTGTGGCTGTATGTGCCGTTAAAGTAGAACAAAGAGAATTCTCCTTCTTCCACTATGTTGCGCATGAACGGTTGGACCATGTAGGAGCGTTTCTCGAAAACTTCACTCAATACACCGGCATCGACGGCGCCGCGCGTCAACCGAAAAGCGTACTGTGCATTTGCACCGATGGTCGGCTTGATGACTATTTCCTCCGTCTGTAACTGCTCAAACCACGCTTCAACCTGGCGGCTATCGATTTGGCTATTGCTCCAGATCGTCGGGATTATCCTGCCGCCACGCTTCTCGATGTCCTGAAGATAGATCTTCTTGTCGGCATTCCATTTCACGAGCTCCAGCGGATTCGCCAAACGGGTTTGTGTTTCGATCTCCCGCAAGACACGTAAGAACTCGGGTAGATGGTTCTGATAATCCCACGTCGTGCGAATAACAACGCCGCCGTAGTCTTGCCACTTGACCGCAGCTTGCCACGGCACAAATTCGGCCTCGTGACCCAAGGCACGTAGTGGCTCAACCAGTAATTCATCGTCGGCAACAAAATCACTCAGATCCTCGATCGAAAGCAGAGCTACCCTCATAGACACCAGCGACTTTTTCAGAATTGGAGAAATGATTAACAGGCAGAGAGTCGAGTCGCCGGGGGAAGCGCATCAAGATCTCCTAAACGAGAGTTAGAGGTTCAACAATCAGACTGACCACTTGCGAGAAAACAGGCGTAGCTTATGGCCGATCAGGGTCGAAGTCAATAAGTTAACTACAGACGTCGTCCGCTGTAAGTATTTTCAATTCGGCACGACAAATGAGTGCAGAGTTTTTTGGTTCAGCGGAACATATAAACCAGGGCGACGACGACGAAAGCAACTACGATTACGGACGGCAGAAAACGGCGCCAGATAAACCGGTCGATCATGTGTTCGGCTTCTATATTTCGCGCGCACCGTGGACAGCCTCGCGCGTTTTGTTCAAGCACATTGCCACAGTCTCGACAGTTTTTTGTGCTCATGCTATCACTACTCTACTGGTCCAAGTATGAACGCACCGCAGGGTAAGTTTTCGAGTGAATCTCCCGATCCTGGTCGTTGGCTGGACGACCACGGCGACTACCTTTTCAAGTACGCCGTTTTTCGATTGCGCGACAATACCGCCGCCGAAGACGCCGTGCAAGAGACTTTTCTCGCAGCATTGAAGGCTTACAAGGAATTTGAAGGACGCGCCTCGGAGCGCACGTGGCTCGTCGGGATTCTGAAGCATAAGATCGTCGATCATTTTCGACGCACCACACGTGAGGCTTCGCTCGGCGAAGAATCTGAGGAAGCTCCTGAGCACCGCGAGTTCTTCGAGAGGCCTGGTCCATGGCAGGGTCATTGGAACGCCGATTACGCGCCAAATGAATGGCATACGACGCCGGCAGAGATGATCGAGCGCAACGACTTCTGGAAAGTATTTAACGACTGTCTATCACCATTACCGCAACGCACCGCGAGTGCTTTCACGCTACGTGAAGTTGATGGACTCAAGAGTGAAGAAATCTGCGAGATCTTGAGCATTAAAGTGAACAATCTTTGGGTGATCCTGCATCGCGCTCGGCTGCATTTGCGCAATTGTCTTGAGCTAAACTGGTTCAGACCTGAGTAGTGAACGTGGCGCTGAAACTCTACGACAAACTGAAGCACTCAATTCGGCACTGGCTCCTTCGGACCTTGCCTACCTGCCAGCAGACTGTCGGAAAGATCTCAGAATCAATGGAGCGGTCGCTGAGTTTGCGAGAACGAATCAACGTGAAGCTCCATTTATGGATTTGTGTCTGGTGCCAGTGGTACCTGGAGCATCTGCACATCATCCGCGAAACGGCTCGCGCGAAAGCCGATGAGCCGCCTGAGCTCATCTCGAGCGCTGGTCTTTCAGACGAAGCACGCGAACGAATTCGCCGCCGCCTCACCAACCAGAACTAAAAACGTGTAAGGATCGAAAACGCACTTCCGACAACTGTCCGAAGAGGACAGTTATGGATTCGTCTAACCACAATAATGCTCGCATCCCTCGACGGAATCAAAGTCGATCACGGGGCGAGCCCGTGGGATCTGAAAGCAGCTTGTAAGGATTCGCCCGCAGCCCCGACCAACAGTTGGTTACGAATCTTAAAAGGAGAATCTGAATTCATGTCAAACAAATTAAAGGTTGCTTTAGTTGTACTAATCGTCGCCGGTGGCGGCGCGTGGTATGCATTTCGGCCTGAGCGGCTTTTTATCAACCATAAGGTTAACGAACAGTTTCCGACCGCCGCTGCTGCGCACGACCAACTCGCTTCCGGACAGTTTCACAGCGGCGCACATGAAACCAAAGGCGTGGCCACAGTGTTTCAACTGGCCGGCGGCAGGAAAACCCTGCGACTGACCAACTTTGAAACATCGAATGGTCCCGACGTGCACGTCTACCTCGTCGCTACGCAAGACGCCAAAGACAACGACACAGTTACGAAAGCCGGCTTCGTAGACCTGGGCACTTTGAAAGGAAACATCGGCGATCAGAATTATGACCTGCCGGCCAATGCGGACCTCGTGAAGTATCGCGCTGTCACGATCTGGTGCAAGCGATTCAGTGTGAACTTCGGCACAGCACCGTTGATGAACGATGCGATGCAATCGATGAATATGCAGTAACGGAGAACTCTCGCTTTGTATCACCCGGTGTCGTGTCGCTTAACGATAAGAGTTTGGGTTTTAGTAAAGTTGAGAGGTAAAGATTTTTCACGCAAAGGCGCAAAGAGGCAAAGCGCTGCCGCGTTTCAAGAGGGTTTTTCTTTGCTGTCTTTGCGCCTTTGCGTGAGAAAAAACCGATGCGGAAAGGCCGCGCAAGTCAAAACGTTGCGAAGTTTGTCTTCGAATGGGTAAAGCAACGTGAGGGTGTCGAAACCGAACTCATCGATATCTGCGAACTGAAGTTTCCCGGCGACGATGCGGGCGACACACGATTCTGAAACCTGCGAGCGCGCCGATGGATTAGTTCTCGTTGTCCCCGAATACAATCTACATCCACAAGCAGCCGGCATCTGTGGTGTCTTGATCTGGATGAGCAAAGTATTACGATTAGGCCGAGAAACCATCTCCCTCTAGGAGCTTTTCATGAAAATCATTTCGGTCAACGTGGGATTACCGCGGCTCGTGCTGCGCGACGGTGAACCAGTGTCTACGGGCATCTTCAAAGAGCCTGTTGCCGGTCGAGTGATGATGCGGACGTTGAATCTCGATGGCGATCGGCAGTCGGATCTGTCTGTGCATGGTGGACCGTACAAGGCCGTTTACATTTATCCTTCAGAACATTATGACTTCTGGAAACAAGAGCTGCCAGGCATGGACTTATCGTGGGGCATATTCGGCGAAAACTTCACCACAACTGGTCTACTCGAAACCGAAATCAACATTGGCGACAAGTTTCGCATCGGCACGGGCGAAGTGATGGTCACACAGCCACGCATGCCCTGTTACAAACTCGGAATACGTTTTGGACGCGCAGACATGGTCAAGCGATTCCTCATCAGCGAACGCTCGGGGTTCTATCTTTCCGTCGTGAAAGAAGGTGAAGTCGGCGCGGGTGATGAGTTCCAGATGATCGAGAAAAACACCTCCGGTGTAAGGGTTGTGGACGTCACGCGACTGTATAGCAGCGATAAGGAAAACGTCGATTTGTTGCGACGTGCGATCGCGACTGAAGCACTGACCGAGAGTTGGCGCGAGCATTTTATAAAACAGCTCGAGAATCTGAACCATGAACACGACGAATAAACCGAAGCTGATCTAGGAACCGTGAACGCAAATCGCGAATACTTTGAGATGGGCGTGAAAGATCTCGTCCAAGCCGAGGCCGAGTATCCCGGCTGGCTATCACGCTTGCTGACGGGATCCCGTCCGAGGCCTTGAGAATTACCAGGAGTTGCAGGTCCACAGATGACACCGATGTCTTAAGAGGAATCTGTGTAATCTGTGGATGGCATTCATAATAACCGCATCCTCGTCAGAATGAAGTAGCCTACCGGTTAAGTTGACCACTTTGCGCCCCACCGCGGCGACTTTTCTAATTACAAACACTGGCACACGAATGGCCTAATGGGTCGCGGGACATAGCTCCCGCTCAAGACTTTGACAAGACCGACAGTCTCCCCAGGTCAACTTCACGAGTATGTTTCTCGACGACAACCCTTTCATCTCCCGCGCCACCCGGCATCTTTGGCTCCTCCCTACATTCGTGATTCCGAGCGCGCTCGGGCTTTGCTTCATAGCCCCCGCGCTCTTCGGATCGAGTCTCACTGGAATCGTCATAATCCTGTTTGTTACGCAAATACTCCTAAGCGCAGCAGTCTGGAAAAGCTGTAAAGGCACGCAGGAACAACTCGCCGGCGTGAAACACGAGCTATCAAGCCTGCAAGGTATCGTCGATGTTTCGCGCGACGCGATCATCGGCGTCACACCTGAAGGCATCATCATGAGCTGGAACCGCGGCGCGCGCGGTATCTATGGCTACACCTCGAAGGAAGCGCTCGGCGCGCCGGTCTCGATGTTGTTCCATCACCGCCGGGGCCAGGAAGCCAATGTTTTGTTCGAGAAGGTTGCACGTGGCGAGAACGTCACGCAGCACGAGATAGTCCACCTTAAAAAGGGCCGCATTCCGATCGACGTCTCGCTCACGATCTGTCCGATCGTGGAGGACAAACTCATTACCGGCGCTTCGGTAGTCGCACGCGACATCACAGAGCGCAAACGTGCCGCGGGCTCCCTCGCTCAACAGGCCGCCGCGATGAAAGCGTCGCTGGACGGCATGGCGATCTTCGATCATGGCGGCGTTTGTATTTACCTGAACGATGCTTACGCGAAGATCTTCGGCTACTCCGATCCCGAGCGTTTGATCGGCGCGAGCTGGGAGATGTTTTACTTCGAAGAGGAATTGGCACGTCTCAAAGAACAGATCATGCCTGCCGTTTGGCGCGACGGTTCGTGGCGCGGCGAGGCGATGGGTTTGACACTGAACGGCAGCACGCTGCCATTGGAAATCTCGATCTCGAGTGTTGACGGCGGTGGTTTGGTGCAGGTCGTACGCGACATCACCGAACGCAAGAACCTCGAAGAAACACTGCGCAACAGCTCGCTTAAAGACGACCTGACCGGGCTCTTCAATCGCCGCGGACTGCTCAAACAAGCCGCGCCTTACTTCGACTTCGCGCGCCGGCAAAAAGAAAACCTGTTGCTGCTCTTCATCGACCTCGACGGCATGAAGCGCATCAACGACGAGTTTGGTCATAACGAAGGCGACAACGCTCTCATCAACACCGCCGCGATACTCAACCGCAGCTTTAGAAGCTCCGACATCGTCGCGCGGCTCGGCGGCGATGAGTTTACCGTACTCGTCACTGACCTGAACGCGAGTAAAGAAGACGCGATCGCCAGGCTCAATGAAAACCTGAGAGCTTACAACGCTGTCGAAACACGCGGTCATAAACTCGCTTTCAGTATCGGCGTCGCGACGCTCGAACCGGAACGCATGACGTGTTTCGAAGAGTTACTCGAACAAGCCGACCAGGCGATGTACGAGCAGAAACGCATGAAGCGACGCCGCGCCACCGAGCGAACTAACAACCAGCTCGGCGAAGCAGACGCGATCGAGTCGCAGCCGGAGACGCAGTTTGCAACTAAATCAATTCCGTTCGCGATCTCGACAAACAAGAAAGCGTACGGCGGAACTTTCGATAATGCGGCGATCGGAATGGCAGTGGTTTCGGTTGATGGCAGTTGGTTACAGGTGAATGAAGCGCTGTGCAAACTGCTGGGTTACTCGGAACAGGAGCTGCGCGCGACGAGTTTCCAGCACTTGACGCACGCGGAGGATCTCCGGCACGTGCAGTCGTACATTCAGCGCGTTCTCGAAGGCTACATTCAAAGCCACGAACAGGAGAAGCGCTACATACACGAAAGCGGTCACACGGTTTGGGTGCAATGGCACGTGTCGCTGCTGAAGGATTCGGAAAGCGGGACTAAGCGGTTGTTCTTCCAGGTGCAGGACATCAGCGACCGCAAGGAAGCTGAAGAAAAGTTGACGCAGGACACGCTGACCGGCTTGCCGAATCGCGCGCGGTTCTACGATCTGCTCAAGCTGCGCGTCTCGCGCAAACAGTCAAACAAGGACCGGCAATGTGCGGTACTGCTGCTCGATGTCGATCGCTTCAAGCTTGTTAACGACAGCCTTGGAAATGCGAGTGCCGATCAACTGCTGATTCAGATAGCGCAGCGCGTCAAGACCTGCATGAGACAAGGCGACGTGCTCGCGCGCGTCGGCGGCGACGAGTTCGCGGTGCTCCTCGATGATGTTTCCGGTGAAGAAGAGGCATCGTCGGTAGCGACGCGCATTCAGCAGGCGCTCGCGATTTCGTTCAACCTGCTGGGCCAGGAAGTTTATACGACGATGAGCATCGGCATCGCGCTGGCTTCTGATTACTACGGCGAACACGTTTCAGACATGCTGCGCGACGCGGAAACAGCGATGCATACCGCGAAGGTGCGTGGCAAAGCGCGTTACGAGATTTTTGGTCGCGACATGCATGGCGAGCTGATGAGTCGTCTCAAGATGGAGACGGACTTGCGCCGCGCGTGTGAAAGAGACGAGCTCTTTGTCGACTATCAACCGATCGTGTCGCTCGAGGGTCGCACGTTGATCGGCTTCGAAGCGCTGGTGCGTTGGGATCATCCCGAGTTTGGGCTCGTGCCACCGAAGGACTTCATTCCGGTCGCGGAAGAGACGGGTTTGATTCTGACGATCGGCCAGCGAGTGCTCGAATCAGCGTGCCGCCAGGCGCGTGAGTGGCAGGAGACTTTTCCCGCTTCGCCGCCGCTCTTCGTCAGCGTCAACTTGTCAGTCAAGCAGTTCAATCAGCCGGGCCTGGTTGAGAACATCGCGGGCCTGCTCGCGGAGTCGCGGCTGCCACCGCGCTGCTTGAAACTGGAGATTACCGAGTCAGTGTTTAGTGACAATATCGAGGCGGCGGTTGGATTGTTGACCGAACTGCGTGAGCTCGGTGTGCAGTTGAGTATCGACGACTTCGGCACCGGTTATTCGAGCCTTAGTTATTTGCAGCGTTTCCCCATCGATACTTTGAAGATCGACCGCTCTTTCGTCACGCAGATGATGGAGAACGAAGAGAACCTCGCGATTGTCCGGACGATCGTCGCGTTGGCCCAGAATCTTGGCATGGATGTGGTGGCGGAGGGAGTGGAGACTGAGGATCAGCTGAGACTCCTGCGCAAACTCGAGTGCGAAAACGGGCAGGGCTATCTCTTCTCCACGCCGCTCGGCGGACAGCAACTGGATCAGTTCATCGCGAGTTGTAATGTACCGACGGCGTTAGTTGCGTAGGTAATTTCTCGCGCAAAGACGCAAAGGCGCAACGGAAGACGCAAAGTGATCTGAACTCTTCTTTGCGTCTTCCTTTGCACCTTTGCGCCTTTCCGTGAAACTAAATTTGGTAGAGGTCGCGCCCGGCATTCTCAACAATCAATGTATCTGGCTCAGATCTTAATGCTTCATAGTCGAATGAACGGTGATCCATATAACCTAAGTTAACGCGCCTGCACGTCTCCTCATCCAAACCACTCGCCATCGTGATCCTGTAACGCGGGATGACCTTCCCTTCGTCATCGAGTCTGCCCGCGTAAGCGACATGGGCCAGGTGTGCCGCGATACAAAGGTTCTCGCGCAGCTCAGGGGAAACACCCAACATGTCGCGCACACATTCGAGCGGCGCATAGCCGTACTTCTCGATCAACGCACCGTGCGTCTCGGAAAGTTTTGTCAGTTGCGGCGCGTAGATGATCAGCTCGCCGCCTTCTTCGATGATCGCGCCGAGCTTGTAACTCGCCTTTCCACCAACCCACAGCTCGTCGTAATGCGGATCGAGCAACGCGACTACCTTCTTGTACTTCCTGCCCGTGTATCGAATGTGAACCTGTCGACTGACTTCCGCCGCGCGGCGGAAAGCTTCGCGTATCTCTCCCGTAAAAAGCGCGTAGGTTACCAATTCGCCGTCGAGCTCTCGTGTAACGACTGTGTTCAACGAGATGATGCGCGCGGTGATTAGATCGGCGGCGGCTTCGATCAAGCGTCGCGTGGGCGTATCGACGCGGGCGATGATGTTTTCGATGCCCGCGAGCGCGCCGAGCCAGTGCGTTGTGTGCGTCAGCTCGGGACCGGCAACGCCGGGAAAGAAATACTTCGCGCCACCCGCAAAACCCGCAACCTCGTGCGGCACAGTCGCGCCAAAAACCAGCACCGTGTCGTAGAGTCCGGGCGTGAGCAACTTGTTAATACTCACGGGCACTGCTTGCTCGATCAATCCTTCAGTTAACCGGTGCACTGTCTCCGCGCTCAACTCGCCAAGCGTTATTAGTTCGTCAGGTTCATCCCAGCGATGATCGAAGAGTTGGCCGGAGAAGTTTGCTAATCCGATCTTCGATAACTTTTGCGACTGTGACATGGGCGGGTGAGTGCCCTGGGCCACGAGGGCGTCAAACGAAGCCACACCGCGTTTGCCAAGAATTTCGTTAGCTAGAGGAAAGAGTAAGTGAGTGTTATCGTCGCGTGTTTTATCGGGAATGATCGCGAGCACACGCTCACCCGGTTGAATCACATCAAGCGCTTGTTGAATGATTGCCGTGAGGGAGGATAGATCTAAATCCGTTGACATCCGTGTTATCCGTGGCTAAAGCGACACGGTCTGCTCGGCCCAGAACTGAAACTCACGGTGCTTGTGTATCTCGGCTTTCGCCTGTTCGCCGCCGGCCACGTGACATATCTGCTCAAACACGCGCTGCCCGACCTCGTCGATCGTCTCCGTGCCGTCGATCACGCCGCCGGCCGAAAGATCGAGATCGTTGCTCATGCGTTCGAAGATGGGCGTGTTTGAAGCGAGCTTGATCACCGGCGCGATAGCGTTTCCGATCGTTGTTCCTCTGCCGGTCGTGAACACGATCACCGTCGCTCCTGCTGCCACGAGTCCCGGCGTCGACTCCTGATCGTAACCCGGCCCCTGCATCAGATTCACGCCGCGACTCTTCGCCGTCTCGGCATACTCCACCACTCCCTCAACGCGCGTCGTTCCAGCCTTCGCCACCGCGCCCAACGATTTAATCGTGATGTTCAGCAGACCGCCGGCGATGTTTCCCGGGCTCGGATTGTTATTCAGCACCGCGCCAAATTTCGACGCATAATCCTTGTACCAATCCACCATGCGATAAACCGCGCGCCCGGTCTCAACATCCTTCGCGCGATTCGCGAGCAGGTGTTCCGCGCCGCAAAACTCCGGCACTTCAGTTATCAACACCGTGCCACCGGATCGGACCAGCAAATCCGCGGCGCGCCCGAGTGAGGGATTCGCCGAGATGCCCGAGAACCCATCCGAGCCGCCACACTTTACACCCAGCACGAGCTCGCTGACGGAACACTCTTCGCGCCCAGTCTGATTCACTTCGGGCAACATGCGCTCAACTTCGCTCAAGCCCTTTTGAATCGCCGCCTGTGTGCCACCGACGTCCTGAATACCAATCTTCGCCACCGGTTTATCAAACGACTTCTCTCGCTTGAGTAAATACTTTTCTACCTGGGCCAGGTTGGTCTTCTCGCAACCGAGGTCGATCAGGATCACGCCGCCGACGTTTGGATGATCCGCATAGTTCGAAAGCGTGCGCAGCATCACGTCGATCGTCGAGCCTTCCTGGCAACCGCAACCTTTGTTGTGCGGGATCGCGACCACACCATCGACGTTCGGATACTTGTCGCGATTGTAAAGCGTGAACTCCGCAATCATTGAGATCTGCTGCGCTTCGTGACTCGCGCACATGCTCGTCGGCACTATCAGCACGAAATTTCGCGTGCCCACGCGGCCGTCGCGTCGGCGATAACCGGGGAACGTCTTGCGCTCGGCTTCGGGAATGTAGTCGGGCGGCGGCGTGTGCAGCGTCTCCGGCAGATCTCTTATGATCGGCACGTCGTTAGTCATGTTTGCGTGCGTGATCTGCTGGCCGCTGCGAATGTCGAGCGAGGTTCCGATTGGCTGGCCAAACTGTCTGACAAACTCTCCGGCGGGAATGTCGCAGGTTGCAAAACGATGCCCCGGCGGTATCGCGCCGCGGAGTTTTACGATTTCGCCGTTTGGCAACAACACTTCGAGATCGGCAAACGTCGCGGTCTTGACCACGGCAACGTTGTCGTTGGGATCGACGATGATCGCGTAATCACTGATTGCAGCCGCTCTGGGGATTTCTATGCTTGGCATCTAGGTGGTATGACCAATTTCGAGTTCGAGCGTTGACTTTAACACGTGGGTTGCAAAACAAACAAGCGCGATTTGAGCGCGGGCCATATGCTAGCGAAAGGCCTTTAGTTTGTAGGATTTTTGGGAGCTTTTAATAGTTGACGGCATCTGCTGTTCGGTGCTACACAAGACAGTCCGATAAACTAAATTGGTAAAACCACATGGGCTATTCTCGTCTCGAACTCAACGGTAAGGTTGCGGTTATCGTCGGCGGCACGTCCGGAATCGGCCTGGCCATCGCGAAAGGAATGGCGGACGCGGGCGCGGATGTCGTGCCCACGTCACGCCGCATGAACGTCGTTGAGACCGCGGCGGCCGAGATCGAGCAACGCGGGCGACGCTCGCTTCGCGTCGCTTCCGACGTGTCTGACCGTGCGTCGCTGCAACACGTGCTCGACGAATCGATCCGGGCGTTTGGGAAAGTCGACATTTTGGTGAATTCCGCCGGTCGCACCAAGCGCGCGCCGACGCTCGATTTCTCGGAGGGTGATTGGAACGACATTATCGACACGAACCTCACCGGGACGCTTCGCGCGGCGCAGGTGTTTGGACGTCACATGCTCGAACGCGAGTCGGGCAGCATTATCAATATAGCGTCGCTCTCGACGTTTGTGGCGCTTTATGAAGTGGCCGCTTATTCGGCGAGCAAGGCGGCAGTCGCGTCACTGACGAAATCGCTGGCGATTGAATGGGGACCGCGTGGCGTGCGCGTTAATGCGATCGCGCCGGGCGTCTTTCGCACTCCGTTGAATGAGAAACTGCTCGACGAAACCGAACGAGGCCGCGAGTTCTTGTTGCGCACTCCGATGAAGCGTTTCGGGAACGTTGATGAACTAGCCGGCGCCGCAATCTTCCTCGCCTCCGACTCCGCGAGCTTCGTTAATGGCGAAGTGATTGCAGTCGACGGCGGCTTCCTTGCAAGCGGTGTCAATCAATAATTAGCCACAGATGAACGCGGATGAACACAGATCTGAATTCAGATCAGTGTTCATCCGCGGCTAATTTCTTCTCGCTTCATGAACTATCTGAACATATTGTTTGGCGCGTTCTGTAATCAAAGCTGATTGACCTTCACGAATCGCTTTGATGTTGACGAGATCTGCTCCAACACCCAACGCCGCCGCGCCGGCTTTAATAAAATCCGCGGCGGTGATCAATGAGACACCACCAGTCGGAACGAGTTCGATCTGCGGCAGTGGCGCTTTCAAGGCTTTGAGATAACTCGCGCCACCGACAGCTCCTGCCGGAAACACCTTCACGAGATCCGCGCCCGCGTTCCACGCCTGGACCACTTCCGTGGGTGTAAGCGCGCCAGGCATTACTACGACGTCCTGCTCGCGACAATAAGCGATCGTTTCCATGTTCAGCGCCGGGCTGACGATAAACTGCGCTCCTGCCGAAACGCACTCCTTTGCCGTCTCAGCATCGAGCACTGTCCCCGCTCCAACCAACACATCAATTCCAAAACGTGCAGCGACCTGTTCGATCACGCTAACCGCGCCCGGAACAGTCATCGTGATCTCCAGCACTGAAATTCCACCTTCGCGAATCGCATCAATCGCGCGCATCGCCTCATCCGCGGTCGTCGCACGCACAACCGGAATCACGCCTACTTCTTTGATCTGTTTTAGAACCTCGCTCTTATTCATCGTGCAACCCGCGCTGTCCCACCTTTCATAACGTGCTCAACTTCCGCCAACGTCGCCATCGTCGTATCACCCGGCGTCGTCATCGCCAGCGCACCATGTGCCGCACCGCACTCGACCGCCCACTGCGGCCCGCGTCCGGTGAGAAATCCGTAAATCAATCCTGACGCGAACGAATCACCACCACCGATCCGATCGAGAATCTCGAGGTTTTCTCGCACCGGAGCCTCGTAAAGCTGACCCGCGGTATAACAAACAGCGCCCCAGTCGTTGATCGTCGCTGTCTTCGCGTTCCGCAACGTAGTCGCCACCACTTTGAAGTTCGGAAACTCAGCCACAGCACGTTGAATCATGCGTTGAAAACTGTGCGCGTCGAGTTTTGAATGGTGTTCGTCCTGTCCTTCGACTTCGAATCCAAGCGCCGCGGTGAAGTCTTCTTCGTTGCCGATCATCACATCCACGAGCGGCGCGAGCTCGCGATTCACGGCCACTGCTTTCTCCTGTCCACCTATCGACTTCCAGAGCGATTCGCGATAGTTGAGATCGTACGAAACGATCGTGCCGTGCTTTCTCGCCACCTCCATCGCTTCACGCGCAACAGCCGGCGTCGTTTCCGACAAGGCACAGAAGATCCCGCCCGTGTGAAACCAGCGCGCGCCTTCCGAACCAAATAACTTTTCCCAATCGACGTCGCCCGGCTTCAGTTGTGAAACGGCAGTGTGACCACGATCGGAACATCCCGCCGCTGCACGCACGCCAAACCCACGCTCGGTAAAGTTGAGCCCGTTGCGAATTGTGCGCCCAACACCATCGAACTTCACCCACTGCAAGTGTGACTGGTCAACGCCACCCTGGTAAATCAGATCCTGCACCAAACGACCGACGGCGTTATCAGCCAGCGCAGTCACAACTGCCGCATCCATACCGAAGCAGCGCTTCAATCCGCGCGCGACGTTGTACTCACCACCACCTTCCCAAACGCGAAACGTGCGCGTGGTCGCAATGCGTTCTTCACCGGGATCGAGGCGCAGCATTACCTC
>DATENQ010000088.1:0-14663 GCA_035275005.1 Pyrinomonadaceae bacterium
TCCGACACAACGGGCGGCCACGGAGTGCCGCCCCTACAATAGCCGCTTTCGGCAAAAATTAGCCGTTTTCGACAAGAAACAGCCGTTGACTAAGAGCCCCGATCAGATTAGATTGCCGTCCGACCCACCAAAACTTAATTAACTGAAATGGAGTGTGAAAAATGTTTTTCCAATCCTCACGTGGATTAGTGTGGTCCAACTTATTGATCCTGCTGCTCGGTGGTTCCGCATTCGGGCAGGCGCCCGAGGCAGTCGTCGCTTCGGTGAACAACATCGAGATCACGCAAAAGCAGGTAGACGAGTCGGTAGCGAGGCAAATCTATCCTCTACAACAGCAGCTTTACGCGATCAGAAAAGCAGCGCTCGACAATCTCGTCACGGCAAAAATTCTGAAAAGCGAAGCAGCGGCTCGTGGTATTTCGATCGAAGAGCTGCGCCGGCAGCTCACGCTCGGCGAAATCAGCGTCACGCGCGCGCAGGTGGAAGAAGCCTACACGCGAAACGCATCTTTCTTCGCGACGATGAGTCCTGACGAGGCGCGCGAACGGCTGCGTCTTGATCTGGAGAATCAGGCGCGTATGAAACACTACCGTGCCGGTCTCGAGGCGTTGCGAAAAAAGTGGGCCATTAATTTGAGTCTGCCGCCACCTTCGTTGGCTTTAGAGTTGGACGACGGGCTTTCACCCGTAAAAGGATCCAGCAAACCTCTTCTGACGATCGTGGAGTTCTCTGATTTCGAATGTCCATTTTGCAGCTCCGTGCAGAACACGCTGACGCAGATCGTGCAGAGCTACGGCCGCGATGTGCGACTCGTCTTCAAGCACCTGCCATTGGAAGGACATCGAAACTCTCTGCCGGCGGCACGAGCAGCTTATTGCGCCGCCGAGCAGGATCGCTTCTGGCAATTTCACGATGCGCTTTTCGCTTCGAAAAATCTGTCGACGCCGGTGTTTACGCAGATCGCGACCGATCTCGGTTTGGGAATGACGAAGTTTCAGGAGTGTGTGAGTTCAGAGCAGTCGCGCGCAGGCGTAGTCAAAGACATCGAAACGGCTCGACTGTTTCGCATCGAGAGCACTCCCAGCTTCATCGTCAATGGAAAACTAATTCAGGGCGCCCTCAGCTTTGCTGATTTTCAAAAAATTATCGAGCACGAGCTAAGCCAACGCGCTAATCAAAAACAATCCTCAATCAATTAGGAGATCCTCATGAAACGAAATTTAGTCTTGACCTCACTTTTTCTCACGCTGCTCTTCACTGGTTCGTCCCGCGCTCAACAGCAGTCGGGTACAAAACAGGAAAGAGTAGTTCGCGCAACTTATCGCAAACTCGAAACCTACAACGCCGCCGCTCAAATCTTTCAAAACGAAATGACGAGAAAGCCGGTTCGCACCGCACTTAGTTTCGAACTCACTGGCTTTCGTTCCGGCAATGTAGCCGAGATTATCAATCAACGTTACGCTGACCTCGTCACGTTGCCGGTGGGCGACGTCGTATCGCTCACTCGTGGCGGTCATTCTCTCGATGGTGGGCCACAGGAAGCGACTTTTGCCGCGGAATGGGCACACGGGCATTATGCAGCGGTGTTCGATCCGGTGTGGACCTTAACGGACGTTTTTCACTTCGAAGCCGCGCGATACTACGACATCAGGACTTACGTCGCTTACCAGGTAACCGTCAAACTCGATGGAAGATCTCGCACCTACAAAGCGCTCGCACTCTTTCACGAACCGCGAGAGTCCGGCGACGTTGGCGCGCCGGAATTCTGGGACGCGATCGTGAATGGGCTCGGAAGCGTTTGGGAAGAAAAGCGCCCGCCGTACAAGGAAAAGAAAGGGATTCTGGTCGAGAGTCCGGAGGAGAATACGTTTGCATCTGTCACCGTAGGTTCAGACCTTGGAACCAATGCGGCGAACTCCACAACGGTTAATTTAGGCGCCTGGGATAGTAACGACGACAAGGAACATGCCTCGGGCAGTCATGGAGGCACGGCGGAATACAAAGGTAATTGCACCGTGCTGCCGGGAAATCTTCAGCGGTGTGCGGTGGTCGTCGGAGCCTTCGAAGCCCTGGAGAGTGGCACCTTGAGCAACCTCACGCCGTTCTTTTCTCACGTAGGCACGAAGGATCTGAAAACGGAAAATCGCACGGGCGCGCTCGGCACAAGCATTTCCTGCGCCTCGGCAACCGGCGTCGCCTTCTCGACATGCCTTCTCGGCAGTAATTGCGCCGCCACTGCCAATGTTTCGATCGATGTTGGGTTCGCATCTGCTTCCGCAACCGTCACCGGCGGCAATATGTGGCGCGACGTCAACGTCGAACATTTCACCTGTAGTCTTAAGGCCGTTACCACGGCCAGTTGCAATGTCCTTCTCGCTAATCGTTGCCTGAGATTCTCAGGCGAGTACGATTTCTCAACCTGCACCTGTCTTGGCTGCGACACGTGTGGTGGATCGCCGGTCGTGATCGACATTGCTGGTGATGGCATTGCGTTGACGGACCCCGCGAGCGGCGTGGAGTTTGATCTCAATGGCAACGGTACGCGCGATCGTCTTGGTTGGACTTACGCGGGGTCAGACGATGCCTGGCTGGCACTCGATCGCGACGGGAATGGCACGATCGATAAGGGGGCCGAGTTGTTTGGCGACTTTACCGCGCAGCCGGCAGCGCCCAACAAGAATGGCTTCCTGGCGCTGGCCGAGTTTGATAAGACTGCAAACGGCGGCAATGAGGATGGGCTTGTCGATAGCCGCGACTCGATCTTTAACAGTCTGCGGTTGTGGCAGGACCGAAATCACAATGGCATTTCGGAGCCGGAAGAGCTTCTCACGCTCGCGGCATTAAACATCGTGACATTGGAGTTGGACTTCAAGGAATCCAAACGTGTGGACCAGTACGGCAACGAGTTCAAGTACCGCGCGAAGGTAAGAGATAGTGGGAGTGCCGGCCGGTGGGCGTGGGACGTGTTCCTGTCCCACTAATCTTCACCACAAAGGCACGAAGGTACTAATTTATATAATTCATCTCGTGCCTTCGTGCCTTTGTGGCCAGGTTACTTTTTCCAGGCTGGTAGTGTTCTGCGCGCGGCCTTCTCTTTTTTGAGGCCCAGCGCCCAATCAGCCTGCATCAAGGTGTGAATGTCGCGCGTGCCTTCGTAGATGATGGCGGCCTTGCAGTTGCGCAGGTAGCGTTCAACCGGATAGTCGTTTGAATAACCGTTTGCGCCGTGGACCTCGATCGCCATTGAAGCAGCTTTCTCGCTCCGCGTGGTGGCTTGCCACTTCGCCAGACTTGTTGCCTTCGCGTTGGACTTGCCTTCGTTCTTCAAGTAGCCAGCACGCAGCCATAGCAAGTGGCACATCTGGTAATCAGCTTCCATCTCAGCGATCTTCTGCTTTACCAACTGGTGGTTCGCGATGCGCGTACCAAACGTCTCGCGCGTGTTTGCATACGAAACGGAAGCATCACGCGAAGCTCGTATCACTCCGGTTGCCCCCGAAGCGACTGTGTAGCGCCCCTGCTCCAACGCAAACATCGCGATTTTGAAGCCTTCACCTTCTTCACCAACCATGTTCTCCTGCGGCACGCGCACGTCCTGCAACGAAAAGTATCCGGTGTTGCCGGCGCGAATGCCCATCTTCCCGTGAATCGTTCCCGAGGAGAATCCTTTCATGCTGCGCTCGACAATGAAACACGACATCCCTGTGTGGTCGCGCTTGCGTCGCTTCTCTTCGTCTGTCCAGCAGAAGAAAAGAAAGTTGTCGGCTAAGTCTGCCAAACTGATCCACATCTTCTCGCCGTTCAGTACCCACTCATTTCCTTCACGGCGTGCTGTCGAGCGCGCACCCACGACGTCCGATCCGGCGCCCGGTTCGGTCAGGCCATAAGTGGCAAGCTTTTCACCCCGGGCCTGCGGCGCGAGATATTTCTGCTTCTGCTCTTCGGACCCCCAGGTGTAAAGCGTCAGCGAATTCAATCCGGTATGAACGGACATCACGACGCGCAAAAAGGTATCAACCGCCTCGAGCTCTTCACAGACCAGACCCAGCGAGATGTAGTCGAAACCGGCGCCGCCGTACTCCTCGGGAATGCAAACACCCAGCAGGTTTAAGGTGCCCATCTTCTTCAATACTGACGGCTCGAAATGCTGCTTCTCGTCCCATTCTTTTATGTGTGGCGCCACCTCTTTCTGCGCAAACTCACGCACCGTTTGCACCAGCGCCTTGTGATCTTCGGACAGTTCAAAATCGATCATTCACGTTACTCTTTTCAGTAGATTGCTAAAAATGACCGGACATCTTACCGAGTCAAAACTCCATTGTCCAAAGAGCAGTATCCACAGATTACGCAGAGATCTGTGTAATCTGTGGAAAAGGCTTTGCTATACTTCGTCACATGCCGAAAAAAAATCGCGCAGGCGACGTAATCACCGTGGGATTGGTGCAAATGAATTGTGTGCCGGAGCCGGAAAAGAACCTTAAGAAGGCGATCGCCGGCATCAAGGAAGCCGCCGAACGCGGCGCACAGATCGTTTGTCTCCAGGAACTCTTTCGCTCGCAGTACTTCTGCCAGACAGAGGATATCCAGCTCTTCAAACTGGCTGAGACGATCCCCGGTCCATCCACCGAAGCCCTGAGCAAGGTGGCGCGCAAGCACAATGTCGTAATCGTCGCCTCGCTTTTCGAAAAGAGAGCGGCCGGCCTTTATCACAATACGGCCGTCATGATCGACTCCTCCGGGAAAATAGCCGGCAAGTATCGCAAGATGCACATCCCGGACGATCCGCTTTACTACGAAAAGTTTTACTTCACTCCCGGTGACCTCGGATTTCAAACTCACGACACCAGCTACGGCAAGATCGGCACTCTCGTTTGTTGGGACCAGTGGTTTCCTGAAGCCGCTCGCCTGACCGCACTCGGCGGCGCGCAGTTTCTCTTCTACCCGACGGCAATCGGATGGCTTCCCGACGAAGAGCAGTCGATGAATGAGGCACAGCATTCGGCCTGGGAAACGATTCAGCGCGGTCACGCGATCGCAAACGGAGTTTACGTGGTCGTGGTCAACCGCGTAGGCAAGGAAGGAAAGCTCACCTTCTGGGGCCAGTCGTTCGTCGTCGATCCATTCGGACGCATCAGCGCCAAAGCATCAGCAGACAACGAAGAAGTCCTCGTGGTCCAGTGCGATCTTTCGAAGATTGAGGAGACGCGGCAGAACTGGCCCTTTTTGCGCGACCGCCGCATCGACGCTTACGACGGACTGCGTTTCAGATTTGGTGAATCACGATGAACTACGGCCCTTTGGATTTTCTGGGCAATGTCGGCGTGGTGGTGCTGATAGTCACGTATTTGATGTTGCAGTTGAACAAACTCAGGAGCGACGGGCTCGCGTATTCGCTCCTGAATGCGATTGGCGCCAGCCTGATCGTCGTCTCGCTACTCTATGATTTCAATCTTTCTGCTTTGCTCATGGAGGTTTTCTGGGTGCTGATTAGCCTCGTCGGGATCTATAGATACTTTCGTTTGAAAGCTCTTCGCTCCGAAACACTCGATGGCTGACCCACAGACACAGACTCCAGCGGCGCTCGGCTTCCACATGCCGGCGGAATGGCACCCGCACCAGTCGACCTGGTTGACGTGGCCCAAGGATCCGGAAACCTGGCCCGGCAGAGTGACGCAGGTCGAAGAGATCTATCTCGAGATGATCGCCGCTCTCACTCCTCATGAAATTGTCGACCTGCTTGTTGACGATCCGGAAACTGAGCAAAAGGTGCGCGCGCGATGCAGTGCCGGCAGCGCCGCCCGCATTCGCTTTCACCACCTGGAAACAGTCGACTCGTGGATGCGCGACTATGGACCAAACTTTTTGATTGGCCGCGACGGCGAGGGCGCATTCAACGATTGGGTCTTCAACGCGTGGGGAAACAAGTACGAAGAGCTAAAAAAAGACGACACTATCCCGCGGCGTTTGGAACCGTTCCTGAAGCTACCGAGATTTGCGCCGGGGATCGTGATGGAAGGCGGTTCTATCGAGGTCAATGGAGCCGGATGCGTGTTGACGACCGAACAGTGCCTGCTCAACACGAACCGAAATCCCGGGTTAAGTCGAGAACAAATTGAGCAATACTTAAAAGACTACCTGGGAGTTACAAAGGTTTTATGGCTTGGTGAGGGGATTGTTGGCGATGATACTGACGGTCACATCGACGACATCGCTCGCTTCGTCGCTCCAAACGTCATCGTTTGCGCCGTCGAAGAAGATCCCGCTGACCCAAATTACGAAATCCTGCAAGACAACCTGGTGCGGCTCAAGTCAATGACTGATGCTACCGGAAACTCTTTTGAGATCGTCACCTTACCGATGCCCGGCGTGGTGGGCGGCACAAGCACGGGCACTCGCGATCTCGAACGCCTCCCTGCCAGCTACGCAAACTTTTACATCGCCAACAGCGTCGTTCTCGCTCCCGTGTTCGGTCATGCAAATGACGCCCGCGCGGTGGAAACCCTCCAAAAGTTTTTCCCCACCCGCCGAATAGTCCCAATCAACTGCGAACCACTCGTCTGGGGCATGGGCACAATCCACTGCGTCACTCAGCAGCAGCCACAGATTTAATAGCCACAAAAAGGCACAGAAAGCACAAAAGATAATTTTTGGGCGGAGCGGTGCTCAATAAACTATTTTGTGCTTTTTGTGCCTTTTTGTGGCTATATAAGTTTTCTCGCCTCCTCGATCGCCTCGTCAAGACTGCGCACTCGTCCATCCAACTGCATCTCGTACACCGCTCGTGTGATCTCTCCCATCTGAGGCCCGGGCTCAACTCCCAGCTCCAGCAGGTGTCGTCCGTGCAACAGCGGATCGGGCGGACGTTGCTCCACCTCCAGCTCACGCGTGCGTTGGATAAACCATTCCTGCGCTTCAGCCCCATACCACTTCTCTCGCGGCACCCACTCAGCGTTACGTCCCAACGAGTCGGCCTTTGCCACTCGATACAACAGATCCGGCTCGCATCTCCGTGCCAGGCGTCGAAACGCGCCATCGCCCACCTCATCGCGCTTTTTATAAAACTCACCCGGCTTCAGATGCTCACGCACAAGCGCGATCACCTGCCCGCGCACGTTGTAACCATCGATTGTATGGACGTTGATGCGATTGAGAAAACTCTCTGCCGGCGGCACCCCCGCTTCCTCGTGCCCGCGCGAGCGCAACCTGCCATCGATAAATTCAGTGGTGGCCGGCTTACCAAAATCGTGGGCCAATGACGCCAGCATCACCGTCACCTGGCGCGGATAAGAAAGCTCGTCAATCAGCTCGCGCGCCCGATCGATCACGAGTTGCGTGTGCACAAACACGTCGCCTTCCGGATGCCATTCCGGATCCTGCGGCACGTCAATCAGGCTCTGAATCTCCGGGAAGAGTTTTTCTAATACGCCCAGCTTGCGTAGCCACTCAAGTCCCACTGACGGGCGCGGGGCTTTCAGCAAAAACTTTTCCAACTCGCCCCAGATTCGCTCGGCGGGAAGATCGTCGAGACCGATCGATCTGCAAAGCGCAACCGTGTCCGGATGAATATCAAAATCAAAACGCGCGGCGAATTGTGCCGCGCGCAAAACGCGCAGACTGTCTTCAGCAAACGTCTCTGTGGAAACCGCCCGCAAGACGCGCTGCTCGATGTCCCGCCGTCCTTCATAAGGGTCGATCAATTCATCGGTGAGTGGATCCTGAAGAATCGCGTTGATGGTGAAGTCGCGGCGACGTGTCGCTTCGGCAACGCTCATCGAAGGTTCGCCCTCGATCACAAACCCTTTGTGACCGTGTCCTGACTTGCGCTCGCGACGTGGAATGGAGACGTCGAGATGATTTCCGATCTTGTAAACGGTAAACGATTCGCCGACGACGTTGACTGGCCCAAACTGGTCCAGGATCTCGCGCAGCCTGGCGGGGTCCAATTGGTAAACTTCGAGGTCACAGTCTTTAGACTGTGCGCCCATCAGCGCATCACGCACACACCCACCCACCAGCAATGCACGACCACCCACGTCATGAATTGCCTGCGCCAGTGAGATAACCTTTTCGGGCAAATTAACCATGACAAAATTTCACGCAAAGACGCAAAGAAAAGACGCAAAGGAAACTGCGCCTTTCTTTGCGCCTTTGCGTGAAACTCTTCTTAATCCTCTTCAGGCGATTCGACAACTATCTGAACGCCGCGCGTGGATGGTAAGCAACTGATCACCTGCGCCCGATCGATCTTCGTCAGGTCACTGCCGGCGGCGTGCCACAGCTTGACCCAGAACGTGCGCGTCGGCCCGTGAATCGCGAACGTGGAACCGTCGATCATCACCGGTACCGGCTCCGCAACCGTTCCCGCTCGCAGCGTTTCCAGCAACTCGGGAATGTACGGCTTGAACTTGTCAAACTGGACCAGCACGGCGCTATCGTCGAGCTCCGCCGGTGGCAGCTCAACCGGATCCGGAGACTCGAGTAACAGGCGCGTCTCAGTCTGCTGATTTCGTTTCTTAACAACCGGCATAAAAACTCAGCTCGCCGTCTCAGGCGTCGCAACCGGAAACGGCTTCAAACGCTTTTGTAAGTGTTCCGCCAGATCCGAAACTTTTACTCGCTCCTGCTCCCACGTGTCACGATCGCGAACTGTAACGGCTTCATCTTCGAGCGACTGGTGATCGACCGTTATGCAAAACGGCGTTCCGATCTCATCCTGTCGCGCGTAAAGCTTGCCAATACCTCCAGTGTCGTCGTAAACCGCTCGCAATACGGGCTGCAACGAACGCTTGATCGCCTTCGCCATACCCACGATCTCCGGCTTGTTCTTCGCTAGCGGCAGAATCGCAGCCTTGATCGGCGCGAGCTGCGGACTCAGCTTCAGGATCACTCGCGTCTCGCCCTTGTCGTTAGTTCGCTCGGAGTAAGCATCCATCAATACGGCCAGCACGGTTCGATTGACTCCCGCCGCGGGTTCGATCACGTGCGGATAAAACCGCTGCTTCATCGACTCGTCGAAGTATGAAAGATCCTCAGTCGAGTCGGGATTGAGACGCTTGCCTTCAGCGTCAAGCTTGTTCTTCGAATGAACGCCCAGATCGTAGTCAGTACGCCAGGCAATCCCCATCAGTTCTTCCCACGGCTTCTCGCGTTCAGGGAAGTACCGGTACATGATGTCCACGGTGCGTTTCGAGTAATGTGCGCGCTCCGTCTCCGGCACTTCATACAAGTCCAGATTGTCACGGCTAATTCCCAGGCTGCCGAACCACTCCAGGTACTGCTCTACCCAGTAGTCAACCAACTTCCAGTGCTCGGCATCGGGCCGGACAAAATATTCCATCTCCATCTGTTCGAATTCGCGCGTCCGCAGAATGAAGTTTCCCGGCGTGACTTCATTGCGAAAAGACTTCCCCACCTGCGCGATTCCAAACGGCAACTTCCGCCGCATCGAAGTCTGCACATTCAGGAAGTTGATGAAGATGCCCTGCGCAGTCTCTGGCCTGAGGTATGCCACCGCAGTGGGATCGTCATCGACAACTGCACCTAATCTCGTTTGGAGCATCGTGTTGAATGGGCGGATTTCGGTCCAATCATTCGCGCCACACGAAGGACATGGCGTATCGCTCGTAGCGAATACCGGCACTCCTTCATCCGTCTCACTCACTCTTTCGAAGATCTTGTCAGCCCGAAAGCGAGTCTTGCACTTGCGACAATCAAGTAGCCAATCGTTGAACCGGTCCTCGTGTCCCGAGTACTTCCAAACCAATCGATTGAGAATGATAGACGAGTCGATGCCCTCGATGTCGTCGCGGTCGTAGACGAGCCAGCGCCACCATGATTGCTTCACGTTGTTGCAGAGCTCGACGCCGAGTGGGCCATAGTCCCACGAGCTACCGAGTCCGCCATAAACTTCAGAGGAGGGAAAAACAAAGCCTCGCCGCTTGGCGAGAGAAACGATGGTGTCGATATTTGGCGCAGTCACGAATACAGGATTAACAGAATTCCCTGCATTAGTAAAATATCCACAGATTACACAGAATTGATGATCGAATCTGTGTAATCTGTGGATGAACTATTTGCTTGGTGTTTGAATGTTGACGTCGATGTTTTGTCTTCCTCCACCTCCGAATATTCGTCCTCTAAACATGTACAGCCCCACCAATATGATGAGCACAAAAATCACGACTATGGCTACCACTCCGACATTGGCGGCGCTTCCGCCTTCTTCGGCCATAACGGTTCTCCTTGATTGATTAAACGGGATTTGCCGGGGGGCTTATGGGGAAACTAATTTAACCACAAAGGCACCAAGACACAAAGTTAATTCAGAATTTGTGTCTTAGAGCCTTAGTGGTTAAGCCTAATGTGCACGCGGACGACGCGCGGGTTTCTTGCCGGGGTTTGCGTCGCCCATCTGCACTGTCGGTGTCGCTCGCGGTGCGGCTGCGCCACTCGGAACCAGCCACAGCTCAACGCTGTCTTCCTCGCGGAATCCACCATTGACAACCGAGAGACGCGAAGCGTCGATGCCGCGATGTGAGACGAGGTATTCGCGCGCGCGGCTTGTCAGCTTCTCGACCTGGCCCAGCGGGCTCATGCGACCAGCGTAGGCAATTATGTAAGCGCGCGTGGATGGATCGTTCTGCAATTCCACCACGAGATTGTCGAGGCGGGCTTTCTGATCGTTGTTCGAACAACTGTTACATTCGTCGAACTCCTGCGCGACAATCACTTTCTTTTCAATCGGAGCAATGATCGAAACCGCCTGCGCACTTTGCGCGCACGCCGGATCGGATGATCCGTCGTCGGCCGTCAATGTCGCAGTAATGCGTTGACCACCGAGCCCGGTCGAGTCGACACTCAACGTCGGCGTGCCCAATCCGCTGATGATTCGCGCACTCGAAGGAGTAACCTTCCACGTGTATCTCAACTCGGTATTTCCGGTGTACGCAACGTCAGCCGTGTAAGTGATGATCTCACCATCCGTCACCTGGTTCGGCGCAGAGATGTTTACGGGGAACGGACAAGGCGACTTGGCAATCGGTGGCAACGGACGATAGTTAACCACAACACATTTGACGCGCCCGGCCGGTATCTCAATATCGCGAATCCAAAATTGCCCATTAGGCAATTTAATCTGTACGTTGTGAACTCCAGGCTCGAGATCGATGGCAAGATATTCGGTTTTGGTTTCACCCCGCGGTTTCCCATCGATGGTAAAGAAGAGACCACCGGGATTGGTTTGAATCTTGATCGTGCCGTACTTCACTTTCTTTGTTTTAGCGGAGACGTTCGAAGCCTGGGCGGCAAGGAAAGTCAGCGCCAGCAAAGCGGCAAAGGCAAACTTAAGACTGAGGATGAATCTGCGTGTCGACACTTTCTTATTCTTCCTCCTTCGTTTGTTGGCCCAATTTCATCTTCGTGTAACGACGTCTTAAACCCGCGCTCGCCGCGATCAGCCCCGTACCAAGCAAGAACAACGAACCTGGCTCGGGCACTCCCGGAGGAGTTGGCGTCGGCGTCGGGTTCGAAGGCGGCGTGGGCGTCGGAGTTGGGGTCGGCGTTGGCGACTCGTTCCGTTCGTCACAATCGTCGCAGTGGTTTATGAAGGCGAGTGGCACCGCGGCAAGAAACAGGAGTGGCCACTTCGGAAAACCTCCGGTGATGATCGGCGGTATCTCGCCACAGTCGCAGATGGTCCCGTCGACTTCGCCCTCTTCGATGTATTCGACTCCGAGCTGTTGACCTTCAGAAGTGATTGCGACCCCGGTGATCGCCTCGGGCTTCGTTCCCTCCGCGCTTGGTCCATTTTGCTTCGTGCCGCCTTTTGTGGTGGCAGGATCCTGCGCGACTAACGTGTTGAGCCTGAGATCAAGTGAGCCTTGAGAACTGCTAAGCGTTTGGACCACCCGATTGGCGGTTACGGGATCAGCCAGGGCGGGCATTGCGGTCAAAAGAAAAACGCAAAAAATTGCGCACAGGCGCCGGGTGCGTTTGGGGGGTCTTTTAGTAAAGAACTGGACGGGAGTTAAGTTCATACGTTTCGGTAATCAACGGGGCAATTTGTCTTTATCCATTACAAGCACACTGCTAATAACCAAAAAACTCCAGCCGCACGAGAGGGTTTTTGTTTGCTGGTAGTTAGCTGGATGCGAGCGTCTTGTAGGTCTAATTCAACTGACCCCTTGAAGCCTCTCGCCATTTGGACACATAGAGGTTGAAAAACTGCGAGCAAATCGAGGGCCGCCGCAAAATCCTTGGAAACTCGTGATGATTAGTGATTTTAGTCCGGGAATTGTCTGAGACCTGGATCAGCAGTCCCAAAACTGGACGACGAAGGAATTTAGCCGCAGATGAACGCTGATAGACGCTGATCAGAATCAGCGTTCATCCGCGTTCATCTGCGGCTAATAAACCGTTACTTATTCGCCGCCGCCGTCGCTCGGGCTGGCGGCTTCAGCTTTTCGGTTCTCTTCGCGCAGGACGGCTTTTCGCGAGAGCTTGATCTTGTTGCCTTCGCGGCCGATGCACTTCACCAGAATCTGCTGCCCTTCCTTCAACTCATCGCGCACGTCTTTCACGCGACGATCCGCGATCTCCGAAATGTGCAGCAAACCATCGGTGCCCGGGAATATCTCCACGAACGCGCCGAAGTCCACGATCCTGTTAACAGTGCCAAGGTAAGTTTGGCCCACTTCAGCTTCCGCAGTCAGACCACGAATACGATTCACCGCGGCATCAGCAGCGTCACCACTCGCCGTCGCGATCGAGATCGTGCCATCGTCAGAAACATCAATCTTCGCACCCGTCTCTTCAACGAGCGATCGGATAACCTTACCGCCTGGTCCAATGACGTCGCGAATCTTGTCAGGATTGATTTTGATCTGAATGATGCGCGGTGCGTGTGCCGAGATCTCTTCGCGCGGCTCTGCGAGAGTCTTTTCCATCGCGCCGAGAATGTAGAGCCGGCCTTTCTTCGCCTGCTCGAGTGCCTCGGCCATGATCTGCGCATTGATGCCCGCGATCTTGATGTCCATCTGGAGCGCGGTGATACCGTTGCGCGTGCCCGCGACTTTGAAGTCCATGTCCCCGTAGTGATCCTCGGCGCCGGCAATGTCAGTCAGGATCGCATACTTGTTTCCTTCCATCACCAGTCCCATCGCGACACCGGCCACAGGCGCTTTCAAAGGCACGCCCGCGTCCATTAGCGAAAGAGTGCCGCCGCAAACAGTCGCCATCGACGACGAACCGTTTGATTCGGTGATCTCTGAAACAACGCGGAGCGTATAAGGAAAGTCACCATCGTCAGGCAGCACTGTCTCAAGAGCTCGTCGCGCTAACGCTCCGTGTCCAATCTCACGACGACTCGACGATCCAAACCGCCCAACTTCGCCCACGGAATACTGCGGGAAATTGTAGTGTAAAAGGAAACGTCGTTTGACTTCGCCTTTCTCGAGATCGTCGATGAACTGCTCGTCTTCCTTGGTGCCGAGCGTGGTGGAAACCAGCGCCTGCGTCTCGCCGCGAGTGAAAAGCGCCGAACCGTGTACGCGCGGCAGCCAGCCGACTTCACAAGTGATGGGTCGTATTTCGGAGAACCGCCGGCCGTCGGGGCGTCGACGTTTGTTAAGAATGTCGTCGCGGAAGACCATTTCCTTGAGTTGATCGAAGACCTGTTTGGCCATCGACCGTTTTTCAGGTTGGTCTTCCGGATACGACTCAATAACTTCCTTCTTCAACGCGTCTACAGCAGCATAACTGCTGCGCTTGTCCTGCGTGGTCACGTCGAGTACATCGCGCAATCGATCGGAGTATTTATCCGCAATCTCGCGCTCCATATCCGCATCCAGGACCACAGGAGTAACTTCGCGCTTCTGAATCTCGAGCGCTTTGTACAATTCCTTCTGCCAACGGCAGAGCCGGTTGATCTCTTTATGGGCCAGCATGAGCGCTTCCACCATGATCTCTTCCGAGACTTCCTGACACCCGGCTTCGACCATGACGATCGCTTCTTCAGTTCCGGCCACAATCAAATTCAAACGCGACTCACGCACTTCGTCATAAGTCGGGTTAACAATGTAACGTCCTTCAATCAGCCCGATGCGAACACCCGCGATGGGATTTAGAAACGGAATATCTGATAGGTAAAGAGCGCACGAAGCGCCGGTTATCGCAATAACGTCAGGATTGTTGTCCGGGTCGGCTGAGATCACACTCGCAATAACTTGAGTTTCATTTCGGTAACCTTCTGCAAACAACGGGCGACACGGTCGATCGATCAGACGGCTGGTAAGCACTTCCTTTTCATTGGGACGACCTTCACGACGGAAGTAATTGCCGGGAATGCGGCCGGCGGCGTAGTTTGATTCACGGTATTCGACCGTGAGTGGAAAGAAATCAACACCTTCGCGGGGTGTTAGAGCGCCAACGGCTGCCACCAGCAACATCGTATCGCCGTAGCGGATCACGACTGATCCGTCTGCCTGTTTAGCGACGCGACCGGTTTCAACAGTCAACTCTCTTTCGCCGAGCTTGATTGATTCTTTGAGGTATTTCTTTTCTGGCATGTTCTATTCTCCTTCGGACTTGCCACCTGAACAGTGTTCAAGTCGCGGGCGTCTCATCCACCCGCTGTTCGGGCGCGTCCCTTACAATGAGTTTTTGGA